>NZ_CBDRFA010000019.1:0-118375 GCF_965343085.1 Nocardiopsis synnemataformans
AGTACTGACCCCCTCACCGACTCTTGTTCCTGTAGGGTGCCCGCGCAGCTCCGACCGGCCTCTGTCACAGTCATGCGTGCGTACCGGTTCCGCACCCGCCCCCTCTGAGGAGTCGCACTGTCCACCGCACCACCCGAGGCCAGCACGTCCGCAACGGCCCGTTCCGTCCCCAGGATCGTCGCCGCGTCCGCACTGGTTCTGGCGCTGAGCGGCCCGGGACAGACCGCGGGTATCGCCGTCTTCGTCGACCACGTCATCGCCGACCTGGGGGTGAGCCGCTCCGCCGTCTCCCTGGCCTACATGGTCGGAACCCTGGCCGGGGCGCTCGCGCTTCCCTGGATCGGCCGCGCGGTGGACCGCTTCGGGGTCCGCCGGGTCCTCGCACTCGTGGCGCTCGGCTTCGGGGCCTTCCTCGTCCTGTTGGCCTGCGCCCAGGGACTCGTCGGACTGACGGCCGGGTTCGTGGGGGTACGCGCCCTGGGCCAGGGCGGCATGACCATGGTCGCCACAACCGCCGTCGCGATCTCGGTGACCCGCAACCGGGGGGCGCTGCTGGGACTGACCAGCTCTCTCGGCGCGGCCGGGATCTCCCTGTTCCCCCTGCTCGCCGAACGCGTGATCACCGTACTGGACTGGCGCTACACCTTCGTCGCGGAGGGGGTGCTGATCTGGGTGGTCGTCCTGCCCCTGGCCTGGTGGGGGCTGCGCGGAGTCAGCCGCGCTCCCCAGGAGGGCCCCTCCCCCTCCGGGAAACGCCGGGAGACCCCCGAAGAGCCCGCGTGGCCGGTCCGGGCGATCGTGCGTACCTCGATGTTCTGGGCGATGGCCGGAGCCATCGCGTGCAGCGGCCTGGTCTCCACCTCCGTGTTCTTCCACCAGATCGCCGTACTCGGCGAACAGGGGCTCACCCCGGCCCAGGCCGCCGCCAACTTCCTGCCCCAGACCGTCGCGGGCCTGGGCGCGGCGCTGCTGTTCGGGTCGGCCGCCGACCGACTCTCCCCCAAGGTGCTGATGTGCGCGGCCATGGCCATGCACGCCCTGGCCCTGGTCATGCTGCCGCTCGTCTCCCCCGGGCTCGGCGCGCTGCTCTACGGCGCGGCGCTGGGCTCGGCGGCCTCCGGCGCACGCGCGGTGGAGAGCGCCGCGCTGCCCTTCTACTTCGGTACCGCGAGCCTGGGCACCCTACGAGGACTGACGCAGTCCGTGGCGGTCGCCTCCACCGCCGTGGGACCCATCCTGCTGTCCCTGACCCACGGATGGTCGGGTTCCTACCAGCCGGGGGTCATGGGACTGGCCCTGCTGTGCGCCCTCGTGGCGATCGCGGTGTGCTTCGCCCGCCGACCGCTTCACCGCACAGTCTGATCACGGCGGGACCGCCACAGCCATGAGCGTGAACAATAGATGTGAACGTCCCAGGATCCCACCCAAAAAATCACTTTGGGTTATCACGGTGGAAATGCGACTGTCACCTATATCACGGCTTTGATCTGGATAAACCACGGCAAAACCTGTGTTGTGACAGTTGTCTCAGTCGCTCTACGTGACTCGAACTCTCACGTAAGGGTAAGTTCGTTCCAGGTCGCTTCCCGCTCACGAGCGTGAGATGACCGCGTTCTTCCCGACCCGCCCCAGGGGCACGGTCGGGCCCGCGGCGACGAGGCCGCGTCCGGGGCACCACGAGTGCCGCACCGGAACCAGGCGTGCGAACGCGCCATGGCTCGCGGAGCCACGAGCGCTTTCGTCCGCACCGTCGCCGCACACCTGACCCGAACACCGCGGCCCTTGCTGTGGGCTGCCAGAACCAGATGGGTTCCATGAATCTGCCTGTGAAGACCCCTCGGTCTTTGATGTCCAAGATCCCCGCCGCAGCGCAGCTGCGCGCCGACGTGCTGGCCGGACTGGTCGTGGCCCTGGCCCTGATCCCCGAGGCCATCGCCTTCTCCCTCATCGCCGGGGTCGACCCCCGCGTGGGCCTGTACGCCTCCTTCGTGATGGCCGTGTCCATCGCCTTCCTGGGCGGGCGGCCCGCGATGATCTCCGCCGCCACCGGCGCGATGGCCCTGGTGGTCGCGCCCCTGTCCCTCGAATACGGCGTCGACTACCTCATCGCCGCCACCATCCTGGCGGGCCTGATCCAGGTCGCCCTGGGCCTGCTCGGGGTGGCCAAGCTGATGCGGTTCGTGCCGCCCAGCGTCATGACCGGGTTCATCAACGCCCTGGCCATCCTCATCCTCCTGTCCCAGGTTCCGTACCTGACCGGCGGAGACGTACCGGTCTACGTGATGGTCGCCGTGGGTCTGGCCATCATCTTCGGCCTGCCCTACCTGACCAAGCTGGTCCCCGCGCCGCTGGTCGCGATCGTCGTGCTCACCGTCGCCACCATTGCGATGGGCATCTCCACCCGCACCGTGGGCGACGAGGGTGAGCTCCCCGAGACCGTCCCCGTGCCGCTCATCCCGGACGTGCCCTTCACTCTGGACACGCTCACCCTGATCGCGCCCTACGCCCTCACCCTGGCCCTGGTGGGACTGATGGAGTCGCTGATGACCGCCAAGGTCGTCGACGACCAGACCGAGACCACCTCCAACCACGGCCGCGAGGCCCGCGGCCAGGGCATCGCCAACGTCCTGGTCGGGTTCTTCGGCGGCATGGCCGCATGCGCGATGGTCGGCCAGACCATGATCAACGTCAAGTCCGGCGCCCGCACCCGCGTCTCCACCTTCCTCGCGGGAGTGTTCCTGCTCATCCTGTGCGTGGGACTCGGCGACATCGTCGGGCTCATCCCCATGGCCGCCCTCGTCGCGGTGATGATCTTCGTCGCCGCGGTGACCTTCGACTGGCACAGCATCGCCCCCGCCACGTTGAAGAGGATGCCCTGGAGCGAGACCCTGGTCATGGTCGTCACCGTCGTCGTGGTCGTGGCCACCCACAACCTGGCCCTGGGCGTGATCGTCGGCGTGCTGGTGTCCATGGTCTCCTTCGCCCGCAAGGCCGCCGGACAGGCCGACGTCACCAGCGTGCTCGACCCCGAGGGCGGCACCCGCGTGTACTCGGTCAACGGCGAACTGTTCTTCGCCTCCACCGGCCAGCTGGTCAACCGGTTCGACTACGCCGAGAAGGGACTCAAGCGCGCGGTCATCGACATGTCCAACGCGCACGTGTGGGACTCCTCGGCCGTGGCCGTCCTGGACCAGGTCACCGAGCACTTCCGCCGCCACGACGTGGAGGTGGAGATCAACGGTCTCAACCAGCCCAGCGCGCACCTGCACAAGGAGCTGTCGGGCACTCTCGTCGGCGGTCACTGACCCCGACCGCGCCCAAGACGGTGGCCACCGGGACGATCCCGGTGGCCACCGCCGTTGTACGGGCACACGGACCAGGAACCCCGACGGAGCCGGGCTTTCGCCACCTGGCGCCCCACGCGTTCCCGTACCCCACCACCACGTGGTACGGAGTGCACGGTCACGGCCCCGAGAGGTCGAGGCCGTTCAGCGTGCGAGTCCACTCCGTTGGACCGGCCCGGCGGTGGAACGGTCACCGTGACGGCCGTCCCGGCCATCCACGGCCCCGGACCGCGCGAGGAGGTCGAACCGTTCACCGGCCAGGTCGTGGGCTTCGTCCTGACCGGCGACGGCCTGCCCACGGTCTACGTCAGCGGCGACGACGCCTCGCTCGAACTGGTCGAACAGGTCGCCGAACGCTTCGCCCCGGTGGACACCGCCCTGCTGTTCGCGGGAGCACCCCGCTTCCCCCTCCTCTTCGAGGGCCGACCGCTGGTCCTGGACAGCACCCAGGCGGCCGAGGCCGCCCGGCCCCTGAGGGCCCGCCGTGTGGTCCCGGTCCACTACGACAGCTGGGCCCACTTCACCGAGGGCGCCGACGAGCTGACCGCCGCCTTCACCGGGGCAGGCCCGACCCGCCCGCTGGACTGGGGACGGCGGGGCTGATCGTCGCCCCTGCCTTTCCGCCCTCCGCGACACCCTCCGCGGAGGGTGTTCCGCGTCGAACGCGATGAAGGCTCTGGCATGCGCTGAATCTGACGGAGCGGCACTTTCGAGTTCGCGGACCGCACCGCCCCAGGAGCCCGGCACCTGTCCGCTCGTGCCGGTGAGCTACGGGGTGGTGTGCCCGGGCCGCTCCGACGCGGGCAGCGAGGAGGGCCAACAGGCCGTGTCCGACGGGACCGGTTCCCCCAGGGACCTGGCGACCGCGCCGCGCACGTGCCGCCTCGTTGGTTCTTCCTCTCGTCGTCGTGCCGGAGGCCCGGGGGTGCCGGGCGGTGGTCAGGCGGTACGGACGCGCACCGGCATCGAGCCCCAGGCGCGCAGGGTGTTGTTGAGGTGTCGGCGGGGCTCGGCGGCGGGTTCGATGTGTTCGACGCGTTCGGCGAGTGCCGTCAGCAGGGATTGCGCCTCCAACCGTGCGACGTGCTGTCCCACGCACTGGTGCGGGCCCATACCGAAGCCCACGTGGGCGGAGGGGTCGCGGGAGAGGTCGAAGGCGTCGGGTTCGTGCCAGCGGCGCGGGTCGCGGTTGGCCGCGCCCAGGGACATGAGGATCTTGCCGCCGTCGGGGACGGTGGTCCCGGCGACCTCGACGTCGCGGGTGGCCGTGCGGAAGAAGGTCTGCACCGGCGACTCCCAGCGCACCGCCTCGTCGAAGGCGACCCGCGCCAGGCCGGGGTCCTCGCGCAGGCGCCACCTGGTCCACGAGTTCCCGTGCGTCCCGGGCCCACGCCTCGCGCAGTCCGCGCAGCGCTCGGGGGCCGAGGATCCGGGAGAGGACGGCCCGGGGCGCGTCGTGCAGGGGCGGGTCGGCCTCCAGCAGCAGGCTCGGCGGCCGCCACGGCTCCTCGTGCCGGAAGTTGGCCAGGCCCACACCGGCGGCGGACTGGAAGGTCTGCCAGTCGGTCAGGGCGGCGTGGACGTGTTCGTGACGGGCCAGCGCGTGGACGCCGTAGCGCTCCAGGTACACCACGGGTGCGGCGTCGCGCAGCCGCGCCTGGAGCGGGAGGGGGTTCTCCAGGACTCCGGGGGCGAAGGGGTCGGCGTCCAGGGACACCGGGGTGGGGGCGGCGTCGGTCACGGCCATGGTGTTCACTCCTTGGACGGGGTCACAGGTCGAGGACGAGGCGCTCGGAGCGCGACCGGGAGACGCAGACGAACACGCGGTCCCCTGCCGCGCGGTCGGCCTCGTCGAGGATCGAGTCCCGGTGGTCGGGGACGCCGTCGAGCACCGGGGTCTCACAGGTGCCGCACAGGCCCTGGCGGCAGGAGGACAGGACGTGGACGCCGGCCTCCGCGAGCGCCTGGAGCAGTGACTGGTCCGGGCCCACCGTGAGCGTGGTGCCCGAGCGGCGCAGCTCCACCTCGAATCCGCGCCCGCCCGCGCCGGACGTCTGGTCCGCGGCGACGAAGCGCTCGGGGTGCGTGCCTTGACCGCCATGGGAACTCCTCGTGACGCCGGGGTGTGCTCCGAGCATCGGACGCACCGCGCACCCGCGGGGACACGTCGCTTCCATTCAGCGGAAGGATGACGATGGCGTGGGTCACACCGGCTCCGGTCGCGAGGGCCCTCCGGCGGACCGGCGCGGGGCACTCGGGAAGGGTGTCTCCCCTGCCGGAGACCGCCCGCGCGGTGCGGGCACGGCGGTCACCCTCCGGAGAGGGCCGAACGGCGAACCTGTTCCTCCGCCCCCGGCCCGGCGGTGTTCAGGGCGCGGCCCAGAGCCAGTCCGGCGAGCACGAGCGGGCGGCTGAACGCCCAGGCGGCCTCGTCGTTGGGCACCACGAGCCCCAGGGCCGCCACCACGCGGCCGTCCCGGCGCACCGGCACCGCGATGCCCGTGGCGTCGGTGTGGATGTGCCCGGGGCAGAACGCGAAACCGCGCCGCCGGACCTCGGCCATCTCGGCGCGCAGCGCGCGTCCGTCGACGATGGTGTGCGGCGTGTACGCGGTCAGCGGTCCTTCGAGCACGCGATCCTGCCGCCGCCCCGCGGCGTGGGCGAGCAGGACCAGTCCCGCCGACGAGGCGTGCAGGGGCAGCCGCCCGGCGACCTTCGTGACGTTGACGACCGATCCCGGCGCGGTGAGGCGTTCGACGAACAGCACCTCGTCGCCCTCCAGTACACCCAGCTGGGTGGAGTGGCCGACCACCGAGTGCAGGTCGCCCATGTACTGGAGGGCGGCCTCGCGCAGGTCCTTGACGGGCGAGGCGCGTTCGGCCAGCTCCCACATGCGGGTGCCGATGAGGACCTGGCGCTGCTCGTCGCGGTCGAGCAGACCGTGGCGCGCCATCTCCTTGACCAGGCGGGCCGTCGTGGCGAGCGGGAGCCGGGCGCGGCGGCTGACCTCGCTGAGGGTCAGGACCGTCGACTCCGGACCGAAGGCGTCGAGGATCCTCACCGCCCGCGTGATGACGGACTCACCGTCGGGGGATCGTGCCATGTCCACCGCTCCTTTCAGTCCTGACGGGGGCTGGCTCCCGCCCTGTCCATGGGATGGCAAGGCTGCGGCAGCCCCGTGTGCCCCAGGCCACACCGATGGCCGGGTGGATCCTGGCCGGGGGTGATGAGCACGCTGCCGAGGACCGGCATGCGGCTGGCCGCGAGCAGGAGGAGCAGTTGGGCGGTTCCGGCCTCGCGTCCGTGTTCGGCGTGCGTCCGTGGGCCGGGCAAAGCCGTGTCGGACACGGGGAGTACCTCGCTGCCATGCGGGGGATGAGGGGCGTGTTCGCGGGTGGGCGGAGGCGCGGGAGGAGGGGCGGGAGGAACGGGGGTCTGTCAGCCGTGCGCTTCCGTTTCCCTCACGTCAAGCCTGCATGCGCTCCACGCCACCAGGAAGAGCGAATTCGCTATACCGGGCATCCACCGCGTGGATACGCGCCCCGGCGGGGATCTCCGGTCCGCGGCACTCCCGTACGAACACGGCCCGAACGGGCGCGGGCCCGCGCGGGCCGACCGCGGTGCGCGCGGTCGGGCCCGGGCGGGCCCGCGTGGAGCGTGCTCCCCTCAGTCGAGGCGGATGGTCCTCTCCAGGGGCAGGTCGGCGGACGAGCGTCCCGCCCGCACCCGGTACAGGCCGGGCACCAGACGCCGCTCCCGGGCCCCGGAGTCCCAGATCCGCAGGTCACCGAGGGGAACGCGCAGCTCGACGCGCCGGAGCCCGCCGGGTTCGAGGCTGACCTTCTCGAAGGCCCCGAGCCAGGCCGGAGCGGCGTCGGCCTCCTCCGGCAGGCCGACGTAGACCTGCACCACCTCGTGGCCCGCGCGGCCCCCGGTGTTGCGGACGTTGACGCCGACGACCAGCTCCTCCTCCCGCCGGTCGTGGCGCAGTCCCAGGGACGTGTACCGGTACGAGGCGTAGGACAGGCCGTGGCCGAAGGGGAACAGGGGCTCCTGGCCGTGCCGCTGGTAGTAGCGGTAGCCGATGTCGGGTCCCTCGTCGTAGTGCACCGCCCCGTCCACGCCCGGGTAGGTGCGCGCGGACGCGCCGGGCCCCTGCTCCTCGCTGGCGGGGAAGGTCAGGGGCAGGCGCCCGGCGGGATCGGTGTCCCCGTACAGGACCGAGGCCAGGGCGGTGCCCGCCTCGGCGCCGCCGTACCAGGTCTGCACCACCGCGCCCACGTCGTCGAGCCAGGGCATGAGGACGGGACCGTCGGTGTCGAGCACCACCACCGTGTTCGGGTTGGCGGCGGCCACGGCGCGCACGAGCGCGTCCTGGTCGCCGGGCAGGGCGAGGGAGGTGTGGTCCATGTTCTCCCCGGCGACCCGGTTGACCACGACCACGGCGACGTCGGCGTCCGCGGCGGCCTCCGCCGCCTCGGGGATGTCGGACTCGGGCTGCCAGCCGAACACGAGGTCGGTCGCGCCGAGGAAGGCGCCGTCGTTGGTGTACTCGACGGCCACCTCCACCTCCTGCCCCTCACTGAACTCGCGCACCGCGTGCAGGGGGTAGGTGTGGGGTCCGAACTGGAAGTCCCGGCTGGGCCGGACGCCGTCGATGACCGCCTCTCCGTCCAGGACGAGGCGGGCCCGTCCGGAGAAGACCAGCGAGAAGCGGCACAGGCCGTCGGCCGGGGCGGTGAGGACTCCGCTCCAGCGCGCCGACCACACCTCGGGCAGCCCGTCGACGGGCGCGCCCTCGAAGGCCAGCTCGCCCGTGGTCGCCGTCGCGACGGGATCACCTCCCAGGTCGGGACCGGCGTGGAAGGTCCCGCGCAGACCGGGGTCTCCGCCGGGGGCGCGCAGGGCCGAGGCGGGCACGGTGTCCAGGGCGACGTCGCCGCGGCTGCCCTGGGCGTGGACGACCCGGCCTCCGGAGCGGTCCCGGATCGCCCGCAGGGGCGTGGTCCACTCCCCCGGCTCCACCCAGCTCGACCCCTCGATGCCGGTGACGTAGTCGGTGCCCGCCGGGCCGATGACGGCGACGCTCGCGCCCTCGGGCAGGGGCAGGAGGGAGTCGCGGTTGGTCAGGAGCACGGTGGAGTGCACCGCGACCCTCCGGGCCAGTTCCCGGTGGGCGGCCGTGCCGACCGTCTCCTCGGGCGGCGGCAGGGGGTGGTCGAACAGGCCTCCGGCGAACATGGTGACGAGGACGCGCCGCGCCGCGTCGTCCAGGCGGTCGGCGGGCAGGGCCGCGGCGTCCTCCGGGGAGATCCGCACCCCGTCGGGCCCCAGGCCCGCCAGGTCCATGCCCGCCCGCGCGGCGGCGACCTGGTCGTCGCCGGACATGAAGTCGGGGACGGTGTAGCCCCTGAGCCCGAGCACGCCCTTGAGGTCGGCGAT
This sequence comes from Nocardiopsis synnemataformans, assembly GCF_965343085.1. NCBI lineage: Bacteria > Bacillati > Actinomycetota > Actinomycetes > Streptosporangiales > Nocardiopsidaceae > Nocardiopsis > Nocardiopsis synnemataformans. The sequence goes on from NZ_CBDRFA010000019.1 coordinate 8,787, forward strand.
CAGCTCGGGGTTCTGGGGCGCGTACACGCCGTTGACCCGGGGGTAGGAGGTCATCACCGACGTCTCGGGGACACGGTCGACCACGTGCCGGAAGGGTTCGTGGTGGGTCTCGTGCAGGGCCCGCTCCGAGACGCGCACGTCCACGGTGAGTCGGCCGTACTCCTGGTTGTAGGCGGAGAAGTGCTTGACGGTGGTGGCGACGCGCCCCCCGACCATCCTCGCGGTGATCTCCGCCGCGAGGCGTCCGGCCAGGTGGGGGTCCTCGCCCATGCCCTCCGCGGTGCGCCCCGAGCGCCAGGTGCGGGCCAGGTCCACGGTGGGGCCCAGGACGCTGTTGAAGCCCTTGCCCCGGGTCTCCTCCGCGATGGCGGCGCCCATGTCGCCGAGGAGTCCGGGATGGAAGGTGGCGGTCTGGGCCAGGGGCACGGGGAAGGCGGTCACGCCGGTCTCCCCGCGGACCCCGGCGGAGGCGTCGGCGAACAGCAGCGGGGGGACGCCCAGCGCGGCCACGGCGTCGAAGTCGCAGCACACCAGGGCGGCCTTGTCCCGCGTGCTCATGCGGGCGAGGAGTTCCTCCGCGCGCTCGGCGGGGTCGGCGTCGGAGCGGTCGCGGGGTCCCGGCGCGGCCGCGGCCGGTGGCGGGGCTAGTGCGGCGGCGGCGGCGACGGCGGCGGCGGTGAGCAGGGTTCTGCGTCTCATGGTGTTTCCCGGGGGGTCGGGGGTTTTGCGGGTACCCGGGCCGGGGCCGGGGCCGGGGCCGGGTGGAGGGCCCGGGGCCCGTTCCGCGAACGGGCCCCGGCCGTGGGGCACAGTGGGGCGGCGCCCCGACTACTCGGACTGGTAGGCGGCGTCCATCTCGGCCAAGGCGTCGTCGACGGTGACGTCACCGGCGAAGAGCTGCTGGATCACGGTGAAGTGGGTCTGCTGCACGCGCGGGTTGGGCCAGCGCTGGTCCATGAACGGCACGGTCCGGCCGTCGCTCTGGAACTCGGTGAGGGTGGTCAGCGCCGGGTCGATCTCGCGGTCCTCGTTGGGCAGCGCGGTCAGGGTGCCGCCCTCGGTGGCGTAGATGTCCTGGCCCTCGTCCGAGGCGAGGAAGTCCACGAAGGCCATGGCCTCCTCCATCCGCTCGCTCTCGGCGTTGACGCCGTAGGCGGCCGAGACCGAACCCGGCATGAGGGTCTCCCCGGCGTCGTCGGTGGCGGGCAGGGCGAACATGCCCAGCTCGGCGTCACCCATCTCGGACTGCACCTGCGACAGGGTGGTGGCGATCTGGACCAGGCCGACCGAGTCCCCCTGGACGACACCGCTGATGGAGGCCTCGTAGCTGGTGCCGAGGGGGTCGTCGTTGAAGCAGCCCTCCTCCTCCATCTCCAGGTACTTCTCCATGGCCGTGCGCCACCCGGAGTCGGCGAAGGAGGCCTCGCCCGCGGCCATCCGCTCGTCGAAGCCGGGGGCCTCGCCGTAGACGGTGGTGGCGGCCAGCGCGTAGGTGATCAGCTGGGTCACCCACGGGGTCTGGTTGCCCAGGGCGAGCAGGCTCATGCCCTCGTCGCGGGCGGTGCCGCACAGGTCGATGAGCTCGCTCCAGGTGGTGGGCGCCTCGGCGCCCAGTCCGTCCAGCGCCTCCTGGCTGTAGATGACGCCGATGCCGCTGTAGGTGACGGGGACGATATGGGTGACGCCCTCGAACTCGGTGACGGGGCGGTCGCCCTCGGGGATCCGGGACGCGAACTCGGCGTCACCGAGGTCGGCGAGGTAGCCGCTGGGCGCCAGGAGCTGGACGGCCGCGGGGTTGCCGTTGCCGGGCCAGACGGTGAAGACGTCGGGGGCCGTGCCCGAGGACAGCTGCGTGCGCAGGGTGCTCTGGAGCTGGTCGGTGTCGGCGTAGGTGACGGTGACCTCGGTGTCGGGGTTGGCCTCCTGGAAGGCGGCGACCAGGGCGTCCATGGGCACGCGGTCGGTGGAGTTCGCGGCCACGGTGAGGCCGTCGGCCGAGCCGGAGCCGTCGGCGCTGCACGAGGTGAGTGCGGCGACGGCGGCCAGGCAGGTCAGCGGGGCGAGGATTCTCTTGGACATGGATCTCTCCGGGAAGGGGGTGCGGGGGCGGCGCGGTGGAGGGGGTCAGCCCTTCAGTCCTCCGGCGAAGCCCTGGATGACGCGCTTCTGCATGGCGAAGTAGACGGTGAGCACGGGGACCGAGCCGATGATCAGGCCCGCGAAGACCAGCGGCCACTGGGAGACGTACTGGCCGACGAAGCCGAACAGGGCCACGGGGATGGTCTGGCTGCCCGAGCCGCTCAGGTAGAGGAGCGGGGTGAGGAAGTCGTTCCAGACGAAGATGACGTTGAGGATGACCACCGTTCCGGTGATCGGGCGCAGCAGCGGCAGGACGACGCCGAAGAAGGTGCGCACGGGTCCGGCGCCGTCCATCATCGCGGCCTCCTCGTAGCCGCGGTCCAGACCGCGCAGGAACCCCGTGTACAGGAACACGGAGAAGGGCATCTGGAGGCCGGTGTAGTAGATGACGAGCGCGAGCGGGTTGCCCAGCAGGCCCAGGTCGCGCATGGTCTGGTAGAGCGGGATGAGCGCCAGCTGGAACGGCAGGAGCAGGCCCAGCATGAACAGCGCGAAGACCGCGCGCGACCAGCCGCGGGTGGAACGCGCGAGCGGGTAGGCGGCCAGCGACGAGAGCACGACCAGCAGCACGACGCTGGCCACGGTGACCACGGTGCTGTTGACGATCGCCGGTCCCAGGCTCGCCTGCTGCCAGGCCTGGGCGAAGTTGTCCAGGGTGGGCGTCGCGGACGGGACGAGCGGGGAGGCGCCCGTCTCGTCCTCGGGTCGGAAGGCCTGCACGAGCAGGACGTAGACCGGGAAGGCGAAGACCAGGGCCGCGGCGATCATCACCGCTTCGAGGACGCCGGTCCGCCACGTGTAGCGCTTCACGAGTTCTTCGCCTCCTGGCGGCCGAGGTAGCCGTACTGGACACCGCTCAGCACGATCACGAACAGGGTGAGCAGCACGGCCATGGCCGTGCTGTAGGCGAAGGCGTTGAACTGGAAGGCCTCGCGGTAGATGACGGTGGACAGGGTGTCGGTGGCGCCGCCGGGACCGCCCTGGGTCATCACCCACACCTGGTCGAACAGCTTGAGCCCGCCGACCAGGGAGAGCATCAGGTTGATGGTGAAGGCGGGCGCGAGCATGGGCCGCACGATGTGCCAGAAGTGCCGGACGGGCCCGGCGCCGTCCATCTCCGAGGCCTCGTGGACCTCCCGGGGGATGGACTGGAGTCCGGCCAGGAAGATGACCATCGAGTACCCGGAGAACTGCCAGACGATGACGCCGACGACCGCCCACAGGGCGATGTCGCTGTCGCCCAGCCAGTTCTGCGCGAGGAAGCCCAGGCCCAGGGACTCGAAGGCGGCGTTGAGGGCGCCCTCGGGCGCGTAGAGGTACTTCCACAGGTACGCGGTGACGACCGGCGTGATGACGGCCGGGGCGAAGAAGAACACGCGCAGGACGTTGCGCGACTTGATGCGGCTGTCGACGCCGAGGGCGAGGAGCAGGCCGACGGCGTTCTGCACGACGGTGACCGCGAAGGCGATCAGGAGGGTGTGCGCCAGCGCGTCGCGGGCCTTGTCGTCGGCGAGCAGGGCGCGGTACTGCTCCAGCCCGACGAAGTCGAAGGAGCGGGCCAGGCCGTCCCAGTCGGTGAGGGAGTACAGCGCCCCGCGGGCGCTGGGCACCAGCACCGCGAACGCGAAGAAGGCGAGCGCGGGGAGCACGAACCACCAGGGCACGGTGGTCCGGCGGTACCGGGTGCGTCGCGCCGGTGCGGGCGGGGGCGGGCTCGTACTCCCCGCGGGTGCGGCCTGTGGGGCCTGCGGGGCCATGGCTGTCTCCATCGGGTCTTCCTCACGGGGCGCGGGAGGGGCGTTCACCGCGCGTCCTTGCGCGCAACTCCGGATTTAACAGAGTTGAAACGATTCATTGAATGGCCTGAAGCTAGGCGGGGGAAGTGACGTGCGTCAACCCCCGCAAGCGAACGAAACCTCTTCGCAACCTGATCGGCCCAACAGGCTCCCCCTCACCCTCACCTCTGTCAAAGACTGCTGTGAACTGCCCTTTCACTGAATGGAAGGGCGGATTGACACGAGATTGGTTCGGTGCACCCGGACGCCGGGCCCTTGACGCGAGCACGTGGATGTTCCTACGGTGGCGCTTGTCCCCAGCGTTGAACCGCTTCAATTCCTGTGTTCAACCTCCGTGCTCGGGGCCGCCACCGCCTTCGCTCCCGTACAGGAGTCCTCTGTGTCCCATCCCCGCACCACCCCCGTCGGCGCCGTGCCCGACGCGCCCACCGCCGAGCACCACCGCACGGCGCTGGGCATCGGCGAGTCCTCCCCCCGCCTGTCGTGGACGGTGCGCCGGGCGCCGTCCGGCTGGCGGCAGGAGGCCTACGAGATCGAGGTCCGCGGGGAGGACGGCCGGGTCCGGACCAGCGGGCGCGTCGCCGGCGCCGAGTCCGTGCTCGTGCCCTGGCCGGACGCGCCCCTGGCCTCGCGCGAGCGCCGGTCGGTCCGGGTGCGCGTGTGGGGAGGCGGCCCGGAGGGCCCCTCGCCCTGGAGTCCGCCGCTGGAGCTGGAGGCCGGGCTGCTGGAGGCGGACGACTGGTGGGCGGGCATGGTCGGCCCCGGTGACGGGCTGGGCCAGGACGAGCGCCCCGTCCTGCTGCGGGGCGGCCTCACCCTGCCCGCGCCGCCCAGGTCCGCGCGCCTGTACGTCACCGCGCACGGGGTCCTCGAGGCCGAGGTCAACGGCGCGCGCGTGGGCGACGAGGTGCTCGCGCCCGGCTGGACCACCTACCCGGCGCGGCTGCGCTACCGCGTCCACGACGTGACGGCGCTGCTGCGCGAGGGCGAGAACGTGCTCGGCGCGCACCTGGCCGACGGCTGGTACCGCGGCCGACTCGGCTTCCACGGGGGCCGCCGCGACGTCTACGGCGACCGCACCGGCCTGCTGGCGCAACTGGAGGTCGAGTGCGAGGACGGGTCCACCGTGCGTCTGGGCACCGGCCCCGACTGGCGGTGCGCGCCCTCCCCCACCCTGGCCACCAGCCTCTACGACGGGGAGCGCCACGACGCGCGCCTGGAACCGGCGGGCTGGTCCGAGCCGGGCTTCGACGACACCGGCTGGGAGCCCGCGGTTCCCGTGGAGCGCGACCCCGCCACGCTGGTGGCGGCGCTGTCGCCGCCGGTGCGCCGCACCGCCGAACTCGACCCGGTCTCGGTCACCCGCACCGCGTCGGGCGCTCTGCTGCTGGACTTCGGGCAGAACCTCGTGGGGCGCCTGCGCCTGCGCGTTGCGGGGCCCGAGGGCACCGAGGTGACCGTGCGCCACGCCGAGGTGCTGGAGGACGGCGAGCTGTGCACCCGCCCGCTGCGCTTCGCCGAGGCCACCGACGTCTACGTGCTGGCGGGCACCGGCGGGGTCGAGGAGTGGGAGCCCCGCTTCACCTACCACGGCTTTCGCTACGCGGAGGTCACCGGCTGGCCGGGCGAGCCGGAGCCCGGCGCGGTGACGGCGCTCGTGCTGCACACCGACATGCGCCCCACCGGCGAGTTCACCTGCTCGGACCCGCTCGTGGAGCGGCTGCACGAGAACGTGCGGTGGAGCATGCGCGGCAACTTCGTCGACGTGCCCACCGACTGCCCCCAGCGCGACGAGCGGCTGGGCTGGACCGGCGACATCCAGGTGTTCGCGCCCACGGCGGCCTTCCTCTACGACTGCGCCGGGATGCTGCGCTCATGGCTGGCGGACCTGGCGGCCGAGCAGTACCCCGACGGCACGGTGCCGTTCGTCGTGCCCACGATCCACGCCCCCACCTGGACGCCCGCCTGGCCCGCGGCGGTGTGGGGCGACGCCGCCGTGCTCACGCCGTGGCGGATCTACGAGCGCTTCGGCGACGCGCGGGTGCTCCAGGACCAGTACGCCAGTGCCAAGGCGTGGGCGGACCTGGTCGCCGAACGCCTGGAGGCCGACGGCACGTGGCGGCGCGACCGCCAACTGGGCGACTGGCTCGACCCGGCGGCGCCGCCGCAGGACCCGTTCCTGGCGCGCACCGAACCGTCGCTGGTGGCCACGGCCTACGCCGCCCAGACGCTCCGCACGATGGCCGAGACGGCACGGGTGCTGGGCGAGGACGCCGACCGCGAGCGCTACGCGCGCCTGGCCGGGCACGTGCGGGCCGGGTTCCGCGCGGCCTACACCGACGGCGGGGGGCGGCTCACCAGCGACACGCAGACGGCGTACGCGCTGGCCCTGTGCTTCGACCTGCTGCCCGAGGGGGCCGAACGCGCCGACGCGGCCGACCGCCTCGCCAGGATCGTGGCCGGTGACGGGTACCGCATCGCCACCGGTTTCGCCGGGACCCCCCTGGTGTGCGACGCCCTCTCGCGCCACGGCCACACCGCCACCGCCTACCGGCTGCTGCTCCAGCGCGAGTCGCCCTCGTGGCTGTACCCGGTGACGATGGGGGCGACCACCGTGTGGGAGCGCTGGGACAGCATGCTGCCCGACGGCAGCGTCAACCCGGGCGAGATGACCTCCTTCAACCACTACGCCCTGGGCGCGGTGGCCGACTGGCTGCACCGCACGGTGGCGGGTCTGGCACCCGAGGCTCCCGGTTACCGGCGGATCCGCGTCGCGCCCCGGCCGGGCGGCGGGCTGGAGCGGGCGGGCGCCTCACACGAGACGCCCTACGGGACGGCGAGCGTGCACTGGCGCCGCGACGGGGACCGGCTGCACGTGGCCGCCGTCGTCCCCCCGGGCGCGACGGCCGTGGTGGACCTGCCCGGAACCGAGCCCTTCGAGGTGGGCAGCGGCGGTCACGACCTGGAGGCGCCCTGGCTGCCCGCCTGAGCGTGGCCCGCGCGGCGCTCCCCGGCACGCCGCGCCCCACTACGATCGGAAAGACCGGGATTGAAGCGTTACAACTCACCCCTCCAGCGGGGACGCGGGGAGCACACACGCCGTGAAGGCCGTCAGCATAAGGCAAGTGGCCCGGGAGGCCGGGGTCTCCGTGGCCACGGTGTCCAACTTCCTGAACCGGCCGGAGATCGTCGCCCCGGCCACCCGGGACCGGGTGCGCGGGGCCATCGACGCGCTGGGCTACCGGCCCAACCAGGCCGCCCGCCAGCTCAGCAACGGCTACGGCACCGGGGTGGGCCTGGTCCTGTTCGACGTGCGCAACCCCTTCCTGACCGGGGTGGCGCGCGGGGCCGAGGACCGCCTGCACGCCGTGGGGCGCACCGTGGTGCTGTGCAACACCGACGTGGACCCGGGCAAGGAGGAGCGCTACCTGGAGATGCTGCTCCAGCAGCAGGCGCAGGGCGTGCTCATCACCCCGGCGGAGCTGTCCCGGGAGTGGGTGGACGGCGTGCGCTCGCGCGGGCTGCGCACGGTGCTGTTCCACAACTCGACCGACTTCCCGGACGTGTGCTCGGTGGCCGTGGACGACGTGGCGGGCGGCGAGATGGCGGCCACCCACCTGTTGGCGCGGGGGCACGGGCGGATCACCTGTGTGACCGGGCCCGCGCACATGCGCCAGTCCGTGGACCGCCTGGCGGGGTGCCGCCGCGCGGCGGCGCTGGCGGGTCGGCCGGAGGAGGCGGTGGAGGTGGTGGAGACGGGGGCGTTCACCCTGGACCAGGGGCGGCGCGCGGGCGAGCGGATCCTGGCCTCGTCCCGTCCGGCGACGGCGGTGTTCTGCGCCAACGACCTGCTGGCGCTGGGCGTGATGCAGGCGGTCACCCGGGCGGGGAGGAGGATCCCCGACGACGTCGCGGTGGTGGGGTTCGACGACATCGAGTCGGCGGCCACGGCCGGGGTGCCGCTGACCTCGGTGCACGTGGACAGCCACGCCCTGGGCAGCGCGGCGGCCGGTCTGCTGGTCGAGGAGGTCGAGGACCCCGGGCACCGGCACCGCCGCCTGCTGTTCGCCCCCCACCTGGTCGAGCGCGCCTCCAGCTAGCGCGCGGTGCGGCTGGAGTGCTCCAACCCCGGATGATCTTGTACTTGTAGCGCGCTTCGGCGCTCCAACCTCGCCATCTCGCCATAGGTACAAGAAGCGTCACGGCGAACGGGAGCGGGCCGGTGCACCTTTTCCGGACGCCGCGTCAACCCAGCTCGGCCGCCACCCGGGCCGCGGTCTCGCGCAGCCAGGTGTGGGCCGCGTCGTGTCGGTGCACCGGGTGCCACCACAGCGCCTCCCGGATCGGTGCCGCCGGGAACGGGCAGGCCAGCGCGCGCAGCCCCTCGCGCTCGGCCGTGTGCTCCACCAGCCGACGCTGCGCCAGCGCCACCCTGCGCGTGCCGCGGACCAGGTCGGGGAGCAGCCGGAAGCTGTGCGCGGAGACCTCCACGCGCGGGTCCAGGCCCAGCATGCCCAGCTGGTGGGTGACCGGGGCGTCGTAGGGACGCTGGTAGACGGCCCACGGCAGCCGCGCCAGGTCGTCCATGGTGACCGCCTCGCCCACGGCGTCGTTGTCGGCGTCGACCAGGCACACCCACTCGTCTCGGTACAGCTCCACGGTGGGGTAGCCGCTGATCACCCCGTGCAGCATCAGGACGCCGTCCACTCCCCCGAGCACGCTCTCGGTGGCCTCCACGATCGTGGAGGGCGTCTGGCGGAAGTGCAGCCGCACGCCCGGCGCCTCGGCGTGGAGCGCGCGGGACAGCCGAGCCCCGAAGACCGCGATGGCGTAGTCCGAGGCCAACAACGTGAAGTCCCGCTGTTCGGTGTCGGGATGGAAGTGGGCGCGGCTGCTGAAGAGCCGCTCCATGACCGAGCAGGCGTTGGCCGCGGGCACCCGCAGGGCGTGGCCCAGGGGCGTCAGCTCGTAGCGGTTGCCCCTGCGCACCAGGAGTTCGTCGGAGAAGTGGCGGCGCAGCCTGGCCAGGGCCGCGCTGGTCGCGGGCTGGCTCAGCCCGATGCGCTCCCCCGCCCTGGTGACGTTGCGCTCCTCCAGCAGCGCGCGCAGGGCGACGAGCAGATTGAGGTCCAGGTTCGCGATGTTCACGCGTACTTCCTCCCTGCGTTTATCCGCTGTGTGGATACCGTCCATACGGGAGATCTATTTCACAAATCCCTCCGGGTGACCGATGTTAGTGGCATCACACCGGAAGGAAACACCGTGGCAACAGATCCCTCACCCGCCCGCACCTTCGCCCTCGGCACCTTCTCCGTCGGCGGCGGCGTCCCCTTCCCGGGACTGGTCACGGACGAGGAGGTCCTCGACCTGCGGACCGTGTCCGGCCTGCGGGGGGCGCCGGGCGCCAACCCCGGCACCCGGGACCTGCTGGAGCGCTGGGACGGGGTCCTGCCCGTCCTGCGCGAACTGGCGGCCTCCGGCGGCGGCAGCGGCTGGCACCGGCTCGCCGACCTGCGGGTCCACGCCCCCGTCCGGCCGCGCCAGATCCTCCAGTCGGGGGCCAACTACCGCACCCACGTCATCGACCTGGCCGTCGCCCACGAGCCCGAGGACGGCCGTCCGCCTGAGCGGGTGCGCGCCGAGGTCGCCGCCCTGATGGACCGCCGGGCCGCCGAGGACCAGCCGTACGTGTTCGTGGGCCTGCCCTCCGCGGTGACCGGCCCCTACGACGACGTGGTCATCCCGAGCTGGTGCACCAAGCCCGACTGGGAGCTGGAGCTGGCCGCGGTAATCGGCGAGCCCGCCTTCCGGGTCTCCCCCGAACGGGCGCTGGAGCACGTGGCCGCCTACACCATCGCCAACGACGTCACCGCCCGCGAACTGGTCTTCCGCCGGGACATGCCCGAGATCGGCACCGACTGGCTGCGCGCCAAGAACGCCCCCACCTTCACCCCCCTGGGCCCGTACCTGGTCCCCGCCGAGTTCGTCACCGACCCCGGCGACCTGCGGGTGACCCTGCGGCTCAACGGCGAGGCGATGCAGAACGAGTCGACCAGGGACATGGTCTTCGACGTCGCCCGCCTGGTCTCCCACGCCTCCCAGACCGTCGAACTGCGCCCCGGCGACCTGGTCCTGACCGGCAGCCCCGCCGGGAACGGCATGCACTGGGGACGCCTGCTGCGCCCCGGCGACGTCATGGAGGGCACCATCACCGGCCTGGGCACCCAGCGCAACACCTGCGTGGCGGAGGAGGCGTGATGACGGACCGCGCCGACGACACGGCACCGGGCCGCACCGAGGACGCGGCGCCCGACCGCACCGACCCCGAGGGCGCGGTCGCCGAGGCGGCGCGCAGGTACTCCAACTGGGGGCGCTGGGGGCCGGACGACGTCCTGGGCACCGTCAACTTCATCGACCGGGCCAGGCGCCGCGAGGCCGCGGGGCTGGTCCGCCTCGGAGCGAGCTTCTCCCTGTCCCAGCGCTTCGACATGGACGGCCCGCAGAAGGGCTGGCGGCGCCGGACCAACCCCGTGCACACCATGCTCGACACCGGTGTGGACGCGGCCCGGGGCACCCAGGGCTTCCCGCACGGCATCGGCGGCGCCGACGACGTGGTGTCCATGCCGCTCCAGTGCTCCACGCAGTGGGACGGGCTCGGCCACATCTTCGACCACGGCAGGGCCTGGAACGGCCGCGACGCCGCGCGGGTGGTCACCTCCGAGGGCGACCGGGTCACCGGTATCGAGCACATGGCCTCGCCCGTGGCCGGTCGGGGCGTGCTGCTGGACGTGGGCCGGGTGCTGGGCGAGAACGGCGAGCTTCCGGACGGTTTCGCCGTCACCGCCGCGCACCTGGAGGCCACGGCGGCCGCGCACGGGGTCGAAGTGGGCCGGGGCGACATCGTGTGCGTGCGCACCGGCCAGCTCACCCGCGCCCGCAGGCAGGGGTGGGGCGACTACGCGGGCGGCCCCGCACCGGGGCTGTCGTTCACCACCGCCGGTTGGCTGCACTCCACCGAGATCGCGGCGATCGCCACCGACACCTGGGGCTTCGAGGTGCGCCCCAACGAGTTCGACCACGCCTTCCAGCCCCTGCACCAGGTGGCCATCCCCCACATCGGCCTGCTCATCGGCGAGATGTGGGACCTGGACGCGCTCGCGGCGCACTGCGCGGCCGACGGCGTCCACGAGTTCTTCCTGACCGCCGCACCGATCCCGTTCACCGGGGCGGTCGGCTCCCCCGTCAACCCCGTCGCCGTCAAGTGAGGTACCCCCCATGGCAGCCGTAAGCAACGCCCTGATCGTCGGGGCCGGGACATCCGGTCTGGCCCTGGCGATCCTGCTCGCCCGCGGGGGCGTGCGCGTGGACGTCGCCGAGCTCCGCTCCGACGCCGACACCCTCGGCTCGGGCATCACCGTCCAGGGCAACGCCCTGCGGGTGCTGCGCGAACTCGGCGTGTGGGAGGAGGTCGCCGAGGCGGGCTTCGCCTTCGACAGCCTGGGCATGCGCGCCCCCGACGGAACCCTGCTGGCGGAGATCCCCGACGTGCGCACCGGCGGCCCCGACCTGCCCGCGACCGTCGGCATGAACCGCCCCGAACTGGCCGCGATCCTGACCGGGGCGGCCCGCTCCGCCGGGGCGCGCATCCGCCACGGGCTGACCGTGCGTGGCCTGGCCGAGCACCCGGACGGCGTGGAGGCACGGCTCTCCGACGGCACCGCCGAACGCTACGACGTGGTCGTGGGAGCGGACGGGATCCGCTCCACCGTGCGCCGCATGATCGGGATCGACGTGCGCCCGGAGCCCAACGGCATGGGGATCTGGCGCATCCACACCCGCCGCCCGGAGAGCGTGGAGCGCACCGACCTCGTCTACGGGGGACCGTGCTTCATCGCGGGTTACTGCCCCACCGGCCAGGACACCATGTACGCCTACCTGGTGGAGCGGTCCCGCACGCACACCGACCTCACCGAGCGGGAACGGGCCGGGCACATGAGCGCGCTGTCGGAGGGCTACGGCGGGGTGTGGGACGAGATCCGCGCCGACATCGCCGCCTCCGACCGGGTCAACTACACGTGGTTCGAGTCCCTGCTGGTGGAGGCGCCGTGGAACCGCGGCCGGGTGGTGCTCGTCGGCGACGCCGCGCACGCCTGCCCGCCCACCCTCGCCCAGGGCGCCGCCCAGGGGCTGGAGGACGCCCTGGTCCTGGCCGAACTGCTGCTGGCCGCCGACACCGTCGACCAGACCCTGTTCGACGCGTTCACGGCCCGCCGCCTCGAACGCGCCCGCACCGTCGTGGAGGCGTCGGTGACCCTGGCCCGCTGGCAGCTGGACGGGATCCGCGACGCCGACGTGCCCGGCATGATGCGCAAGGTCTCCGCGCTGGTCTCGGAGCTGCCGTGATCATCGACGTCCACGCCCACGTCCTGCTCCCCGGGGTGGAGGCGGCGGTCGCCGGTCAGCCCGGCCACGACGAACACAGGGCGTTGGACGCGCGCCGCAACGGCGAGGAATCCCTGCGCGTCAGCGGGCGCATGATCGGTGAGCGGCTGAGCCGCCTGACCGAGGTGTCCGCCCGGCTCGCCGACATGGACGCCGCCGGTGTGGACGTGCAGCTCGTCAGCCCCTCGCCCTCGCACTACCACTACTGGGCCGGGTCCGCGCTGGCCGAGCGCGCGCACCGGCTGGCCAACGAGGGGGTGGCCGAGCACTGCTCCCGCGCCCCCGACCGGCTGCTGGGCCTGGGCCTGGTCCCGCTCCAGCACCCGGAACTGGCCGCGGAGGTGCTCGACCACGCCCTCTCCCTCGGGCTCAGAGGCGTGGAGATCTCCTCGCACGCCCCCGGCCGGGAGCTGTCCGACCCCGCCTACGAACCGCTGTGGGCGCGGGCCGCCGCCACCGGGGCGGTGCTGTTCCTGCACCCCTTCGGCTGCACGCTCGACGAACGCCTGGACCGCTGGTACCTGTCCAACATCGTCGGACAGCCCGCCGAGAACGCCGTGGCCCTGTCCCACCTGGTCTTCTCCGGGGTCCTGGACCGCCACCCCGGTCTGCGGGTCGTGGCCGCCCACGGCGGCGGCTACCTGCCCACCCACCTGGGCCGCGCCGACCACGGCTGGCGGGTGCGCCCCGACGCCCGGGGCTGCGCGGACCCTCCCAGCTCCTACCTGCGGCGCATGTGGTTCGACTCCCTGGTCCACGACCCCGCCGTCCTGCGCCACCTGGTGGAGGCGGCGGGCGCCGACCGGGTCCTGCTGGGTTCGGACCACCCCTTCGACATGGGTGCCGACGCGCCCGTGGCGGCGCTGCGCTCGGCCGGGCTGGACCCGGTCGCGTTCGCCGGGATCAGCGGCGGCAACGCCGCGGCGCTCCTGGACCTGACCACCGACACACCCACGGAGGAATACCCATGACCGAGCGGCTCATCACCCACCTCAGGCACGTCGCGCTCGCGGTGCCCGACTTCGACAGGCAGCAGAAGTTCTTCACCGACATGTGGAAGCTGACCGAGGCCGAGACCGACACGGGCGTGTCCTTCCTCGCCGCCGAGGGCTCCCCGGAGAACTACGTGGTCCGGCTGCGCCGGGCCGAGGAGAAGCGGATCGACCTGGTGGCCTTCGGCGCGGCCTCGCCCGCCGACGTGGACGCCCTCGCCGACCGCCTGATCGGGGCGGGCGTGCGGATGGTCAGCGAGCCGGGGGCAGTGGACACCCCCGGCGGCGGCTACGGGGTCCGGTTCTTCGACGTGGACGGGCGCACCATCGAGGTCTCCGCCGACGTGGCCGTGCGCCGGCACCGCAAGGTGGAGGAGAAGGAGTCCGTCCCCGTCCGGCTCTCCCACGTCGTGCTCAACTCCCCGGACCTGGACCGCACCCGCGCCTGGTACGAGCGGCACCTGGACTTCGCGCTCTCGGACACCCTCATGCACCCGCGCATGGGCAGGGTCATGCACTTCATGCGGTGCAACCCGACCCACCACAGCATCGCCATCGCACAGGGGCCGCACGCCTCCCTGCACCACGTCTCCTTCGAGATGCGCGGCATCGACGAGTACATGCGCGGCACCGGACGCCTGCTGCGCGCGGGCGTGCGCAAGATCTGGGGGCCGGGACGCCACATGGCGGGCAACAACACCTTCTCCTACTTCATGGACCCGCACGGCAACACCCTGGAGTACACCACCGAGCTGGAGCGCCTCGACGAGGACACCTGGCACCCCCACATGTACGACTTCTCGGACCCCGACGTCACCGACCAGTGGGGGACGGCCAACCCGATGGACGAGTTCGTCGCCAAGGAGTCGTTCAACGACCCCGACCGCGGCTGCTTCGTCGCCCCTCCGATGTAGCCCCGACACCCACCCACGGGAGAGAACCATGCGACTGGCCACCTACGAGCACGAGGGCCTGCGCCGCTGCGGCGCGGTCGAGGGGGAGGAGGTCCTGCCCTTCCCGGAGGGCGCCGACCTGCTCGACCTCGTCGGCGGCGCCCCCGTGCCCGCGACGGGGGCGCCCGTGCCCCTGGCCCGGGTGCGGCTGCTGCCGCCCCTGGAACCGCCCTCGGTGCGCGACTTCGTCACCTTCGAGGAGCACGTCGAGGGCGTGCGCCGCAGCGTGAGCGGGCAGGCGGGTGTGCCGGACGCCTGGTACGACGCGCCGACCTTCTACTTCACCAACCCGGCGTCCCTGGTGGGGGCGTACGACGACGTGCCGGTCCCGCCGGGGTGCGGGGTACTGGACTTCGAGCTGGAGGTGGCCGCGGTCGTCGGGCGCGGGGGCTCGGACCTCACGCCGGAGCGGGCGCGCGAACACGTCTTCGGCTACACGGTGTTCAACGACTGGTCGGCGCGCGACCTCCAGTCACGCGAGATGCAGGTGGGGCTGGGGCCCTGCAAGGGCAAGGACACGGCCTCCACGCTCGGTCCCTGGCTGGTCACCGCCGACGAACTGGAGCCCCACCGCGACGCGGAGGGCTTCCTGCGTCTGACCCTGACGGCGGAGGTCAACGGTGAGGTGGTCGGCAGAGACCTGTTGTCCAACATGAGCTGGACCTTCGAGGAGATGCTCGCCCACGCCTCGCGCGGTGCGCGGGTGCGCCCGGGCGACGTCCTCGGTTCGGGCACCTGCGGCAACGGCGGGTGCCTGGCAGAGCTGTGGGGGCGCAGCGGGCGCCAGGACCCGCCTCCACTCGTCCCGGGCGACACGGTCACGCTGACCGTGGAGGGCGTCGGCACCGTGTCCAACACTGTGGTCGCCGGGAGGAAGCCGGAGCCCGTGCGCGGGGCGCGCAGGCGCCCCCGCGACCGTCCCTGAGCCGAGAGCGCGGTCCGGCCGGTCCCTGCCGACCGGACCACGCTCACAGGAGAGGAGGACCGTGGAACACCTGCGCGACGAGGTCACCGTGGTGACCGGGGCCGTACGCGGCCAGCGTCGGCCACCGCCGTCGCCCTGTCCCTGAGGCGCCCGCGTCGGGTTCCGGGTACGGCCTGTGAGACCTGGGGACACGAGGGCCGCCGGACGGCCGGGTGGTCCTGGGTGCGCCGGGCCGGATGAGGGTGAGCGGCCGAAGGCCTAGCGGAGGACGGTCAGGGCGAGGTGGGCCGCGGACGCGTCGACCGGTCTGGTGACGTCGAGTCCGGTGGCATCGGCGAAGCGGCGCAGGCGGTTGATCACCGTGTTGCGGTGGCAGAACATCGCCTGCGCGACCTCGGTCACCGAACCGGTCCGGTAGTAGGCCTGGACCGTCTCGACCTGTAGGTCGACCTCGCGTTCGGTGAACCCCCCGAGCGCCTCCCGCACGTCCCGGGCGAAGGCCTCGGCGGCCGGGCCCAGGCACGCGCCCGCCAACCGGGTCCAGTGGTTCTCGACCGTGGCCGCCGCGCCGGGCCGCGCCCACTCCGCCAGCTCCCGGGCGAGCCGCCACATCGGGGCGATCTCCCCGATGCCGTGGGCGCTCGGGGAGATCCCGACGGGTTCCCTCAGCAGCGCCTCCCGGACCGCGCCCGCGGCGTCCCCGGCGGGGACGATGGCGAACTCCACCCCGTCCAGGCGGAGCAGGACCGCCCCGGGAAGCGCCTCGCCGACCCAGCCCCGGAAGTCGCGCGCGCGGTTGCCGTTGGCCACCAGGACGAGGTGGACGCCGTCGGGGCGCAGGCCCAGGGCCCGCGCCGCCTGCTCGTTCAGGCGCGTGTCCTCGCCGGAGCCGCTCAGCAGGTGCCGGAGGAGGAAGGCGTGCTCCAGCTCCAGTTCCGCGCGCATCCGCGCGATCTCGTCGGTGTAGCCGGTCTGCACGTGCGTGGTGTGCACCTCCACCGCCTCCCAGATCGAGATGACCTCCTCGGAGAAGTCGCGGAAGTCGGCCTCGGTGACGTGGGCGCGCATCGCCTCCCAGAGGAAGCGGAAGTCCATGCGTACGGCCCGCAGCAGCGACTCCAGGGGGATGCCGCGGCGGGCGCGGGAGCGCCCGACCCCGATCGAGTGGGCGCGCAGCTCGCCGTGGCGGTCCTGTCCCCGCAGGAGTTCCAGGAGGAGTTCGAGCGTGGACCGGGCCGTGCCGTACAGCTCGGCGTCGTCGATGACGGTCTCGGCGTACCCGGTCAGCTCGCGGACCCTGCGGACGTAGGCCCAGGCGATGGACTCCAGCTCCTCCAGGCACGCCTGCGCGGCGCGGGGGATGACGCCCGACGGTGCTGTTTTGTGCATGTGCACATTCTAGGCGGTGTTCTCGTTGGGTTATGCGCTTGTGGAGGTGCGTTTTTTCCAAGACGATGATCGGCATCACACCTGGTCGTTCACGTCCCGTCCGACCGGTGCACATCTCCCGGAGGATCACATGCCACAGCCCGACCCGGCCCCGGCCGGAGCGAGAGCACCGAAGGTCAACGCGGCCGACGCCAGGCGCATCGCCTTCGCGGCCTTCGTCGGAACAGCCCTGGAGTGGTACGACTACTTCCTGTTCGGCACGGCCGCCGCGCTGGTCTTCAACCGCCTGTTCTTCACCGACCTCGACCCGGGCGCGGGCCTCATGGCGGCGCTGGCGACCTTCGGCGTGGGCTTCGCCGCCAGGCCCATCGGGTCCCTGATCTTCGGCTCCATCGGAGACCGCTACGGCCGGCGCCCCGCGCTGCTGGTGACCATCGTCATGATCGGCTGCGCGACCGGGCTCATCGGCGTGATCCCCGACTACCTGGCGATCGGGATCGCCGCGCCGATCCTGCTCGCGGTCCTGCGGCTCCTACAGGGGCTGGCCGTGGGCGGCGAATGGGGCGGCGCCATCACCATCGCCATCGAGCACGCACCCGAGCGCCAGCGAGCCCGGTACGCCGCCCTGGTCCAGATCGGCTCCCCGGTCGGCACGCTCATCTCCTCGGCCGCCTTCGCCGCGGTGCTGACGCTGCCCGCGGCCGACTTCGACGCCTGGGGGTGGCGCCTGCCGTTCCTCGCCGCGTTCCCGCTGCTGGGCATCGCCCTCTACATCCGCCTCAAGGTGGAGGAGTCCCCCGTCTTCCAGGAGCTGGTGCAGATGGAGGACCGCGCCAAGGTGCCCGCCGTGGCCCTGTTCCGCGAGGCCGGGGGCCGCCTGCTCGTGGCGGTGGCCGCGGCGCTGCTGGGGGTCGGCGGCTTCTACGTGATGACGACCTTCGTGGTCTCCTACGCCTCCACCGTCCTGGAGGTCGACCGCCAGGTGGTCGTGAACGCCACGCTCGTCGCCGCCCTCTTCCAGATCGTCACGACCCTGGTCGCCGGGCGCGCGGCCGAGCGCTTCGGCCCCGGCCGGATGACGGTGATCGGTGCCGTGGCCACCGCCGTGGCCGCGTTCCCCCTGTTCTGGCTCATCGACACCGCCGACCCGTGGGCGATCACCGCCGCGGTGACCATCGGCATCTGCCTCATCACCCTGGCCTACGCCGTCACCGGCACCCTGCTGGCCGACCTCTTCCCGCCCCGGCTGCGCTACAGCGGCGTGTCCCTGGGCTACAACCTCGCCGGAACCCTCAGCGGGTTCCTCCCGCTCATCGCCACCGCGCTCCTGGCCGTGGACGACGGCGCGTCCTGGCCGGCGGTACTGGTCCTCATCGGTATCTGCGCCGTCACCGCGCTCGGCGGCCTGGCCGGCGAGCGGATCAGGGTCGCGGACATCCGCGCCGCCGCCAACACCCGGGCCGCCGCGGACACCCGGGCCACGGCGTGAACCGCCCGCCCGCACCGACCACAGCCCCAGCACAGGAGAACCACATGAACCTCGCACCCGACGTCGTCGCGCGCATCGAAGCTGCGGTCGACGACGCCTTCGACGCCCAGCTGGCCTTCACCCGGGAACTCGTGCGCCACCCCTCCCTGCGCACCCGGGAGTCCTCGGCGCAGGACCTGATGCACGAGGCCATGGAGCGGCGGGGACTGGCCATGGACCGGTGGGAACTCGACCCGGAGGAGATCTCCACCCACCCCGGCGCCGGAAGGATCACGGTCTCCTACGAGGGCGTCGAGAACGTGGTGGGCACCCACACCCCCGCCCGGGGCGGAGGCCGCTCGCTGATCCTCAACGGCCACATCGACGTGGTCCCCGAGGGCCCCGTCGGAGAGTGGTCCCGCTCCCCGTGGGACGCCCCCGTCATCGACGGCTGGCTCCACGGCCGGGGCAGCGGTGACATGAAGGCGGGGCTGGCGGCCAACCTGTTCGCCTACGACGCCGTGCGCGCGGCCGGATTCTCCCCCGCCGGGCGCATCCACTTCCAGTCCGTGGCGGAGGAGGAGTGCACCGGCAACGGCGCGCTGGCGACGGTCCAGCGCGGATACACCGCCGACGCCGTCCTGATCCCCGAGCCCGAGGAGGACATGCTGGTCCGCGCCAACGTCGGCGTCATCTGGTTCACCGTGCGAGTCGCGGGACACCCCACGCACCCGCGGGAGATGGCGTCGGGGTTCAACGCGATCGACGCGGCGCACCACGTGATGGGGCGGCTGCGCGTCCTCGAACAGCGCTGGAACGACGAGAAGGGGAGCCACCCCCACTTCGAGGACCTGGACCACCCCATCAACTTCAACCTCGGCGGGATCAGCGGCGGCGACTGGCCGTCGAGCGTCCCCGCCTGGTGCGAGCTCCAGGTCCGGGCGGCGATCTACCCGGGGGTGAGCGCCGACGACGCCTGGGAGCAGATCCAGGAGGTGCTGCGGGGCACCACCACCGACGACGCGGGCAACCCCATCGAGGCCGTGGGCGAGCGGACCGGCTTCTACGCCGAGGGCTACGTCCTGCCCGAGGGCACGGACGCCGAGAACGTGCTGCGCGAGGCCCACCGGACCGTCTTCAAGGACGAACTGCGGACCTTCACCACCCCCGGCTACCTCGACGGCCGCGTCTACGCCCTGTACCAGGGGATCCCCGCGCTGGTCTACGGGCCGGCCTCGGAGGCCATCCACGGGTACGACGAGCGCGTCGACGTCGAGTCCGTGCGGCGGATCACCAAGTCCATCGCCCTGTTCATCGCGCAGTGGTGCGGTCTGGAGGAGACCGCCTGAGGCCGGGGCCGTCCGGGGGACGGGCGCCCCGAGCACCCGTGACGCGCATGAGGCGCTGACGGGGCGCGGACGGGGACGGTGCCGCCCGCGCGCGCGGGCGGCACCGTCGTCAGATCACCGACAACTCGCGGAGCTTGGCCTCGACCCGCGCGTTGTCCGGCTCGACGTGGTGGGTCCCGTCCGGGTAGACGACCACCGGGATGTTCGTCCGCCCCGAGATCTCCCGGGCCCGCTCCGTGGCCGCCGGGTCGTGCTCGACGTCGACGTACTCGAAGGGCACCGCCAGTTCGGTCAGCTGCTTCTTCGTCCGTCGGCAGTCCCGGCACCAGTCGGCCCCGTAGACGCGGATCGCCGCCTCGTTCACTCGTCCTCCCCTGGGGTGGTCACCACGCCAGTGTGCCCGACGGCCCGGCCCGCCCGCCCCGGGGCGGCGAGTAACGCCGCCTGCACGGCGGGATCGGCCTGGTCCCACCGGCGGAGTTCGAGGACGACTTCTACGGGCAGCAGGCCGGATCAACAGAAGGCGAGGCGTTGGTTCGAAGCCTCCGGCAAAACCGGTACGAGACAGGGGTGACCTCCTCACGCTCATCCGGTTCCGGCATCGCCCACGGCCTCCCTGTCAGTTCCTCGGCCCGCCGTCGTGGCACCGCCCACAGCGTCGTGCCAGGCGGCCCGCTCGGCGATCGCCCGCCGCCAGGAGCGGAGGACCTTCGGCGAGGTGCCCACGGCGAGGACTCCGGTCAGCCGCTCGCCCGTGCGGTAGGCGGCGACGAACCGGCGCTCGCCGAGGTCGCCGTCGACGACCGCGACCTCGTCGTGGCCACGCAGGTGGCCGTAGGCCTGGATCCTCATGTCGTACTGGTCGGACCAGAAGTAGGGCACGGGCGCGAAGGGCCTGCCCTCCCCGCCCTCCCCCGCGGCCAGCAGGTTGCGGGCGGCGGCCATCCCCTGCTCGGCCGCGTGGGTGCGGTGCTCGACCCGCATGGACACGCCGAAAAGCGGGTTGTGCCAGCGCGCGACGTCCCCGGCGGCGTACACCCCGGGCGCGGCCGCGCAGTACTCGTCGCAGACGAGGCCGTCGACGACCGTCAGACCGCTGCCTTGGAGCCAGTCCGTGTTGGGCAGTGAGCCCACGGCGAGGAGGACCTCGTCGGCGCCGACGGCCTCGCCGCCGTCGAGCAGCACGCGGTCGTCGCGGACGCCGACCACGCTGACGCCGGTACGCAGGGCCACACCGTGCTCGGTGTGGACCCGCGACAGGACCCGCCCGACGTCCTCACCGACCGCGTGGGACAGCGGGACCGGGGCGGGTTCGAGCAGCGTGACCTCGCAGCCGAGGCCGCGGGCCGCCGCGGCGACCTCGGCGCCCAGGAAACCGGCGCCGACCACGACCAGACGGCGCCCGGGCGCCAGCCGGGACCGCAGTGCCAGGGCGTCGTCCAGGGTGCGCAGCACGTGGCCGCCGGTGCCGGGCAGCCGCCGCGGCCGGACCCCCGTCGCCACGACCAGTCCGTCGAAGGCCACGCACCCGCCGTCGGCCAGTTCGACCGCGCGGGCGTCCAGGTCGAGTCCGGTGGCCTCGGCGCCCAGGCGCAGCCGGACGTCGAGTCCCTCCAACTGGGCCGTCGAACGCAGCGGCAGCCGGTCGGGCTCCCACCGCGCGTCCAGGATCTGCTTCGACAGCGGCGGCCGGTCGTAGGGGGCGTGGGGCTCGTCGCCGACGAGCGTGACCGTGCCCTCGAAGCCCTCGCGGCGCAGGGTCTCGACCGCGGCGAGACCGGCGGCCGAAGCCCCGACCACGGCGACGCTCCTCACTCGCCCACCAGGCGCAGGGCCGCCGCCGGGCAGACGGCCACGGCCTCGCGCACGTCCTCCAGGACCTCGTCGGGGGGTGTGTCCTGGAGGACGACCGCCACCCCGTCCTCGTCCCGTTGGTCGAAGACGTCGGGGGCCGCGACGACGCACTGTCCCGAGGCCACGCACTTGGGTTCGTCCAGTTCCACACGCATGCGGTTGTTCCTCTCCTTGCTGTCCGCACCCTCCACGCTGTTCACGGGCACGGCGGTCACCAGGTGACGGGAAGGGAGCGCAGGCCGTAGGCGACCCCTTCGAACGCGAACTCGACCTCCTCGAACGGGACGGCCAGGCGGAGCGTGGGGATCCGGCGGTACAGGGTGCCGTAGACGACCTGGAGTTCGACGCGGGCGAGCGTCTGGCCCAGGCACTGGTGCGCCCCGTAGCCGAAGGCGTGGTGCTGGCGGGCGGCGCGCCCCAGGTCGAGCCGCTCCGGCTCGGGGAACTCCCGCGCGTCCCAGTTCGCGGCGGAGACGTCGAAGACCACACCGTCCCCGGCCCGGATGACCTGGCCGCCGACCTCGATGTCCTCCACGGCGATGCGGCGGACTCCGGTGTGCACGATGGTCAGGTAGCGCAGCAGTTCCTCGACCGCCTTGGCGACGGTCCTGGGGTCCTCGGCCGAGCGCAGCGCGTCGAGCTGTTCGGGGTTGCGCAGCAGCGCGAGCGTGCCCAGGGAGATCATGTTGGCACTGGTCTCGTGGCCCGCGATGAGGATGGCCGTGCCCATGGTCACGGCTTCCGTGCCCGTCATCTCGCCGGCCGTCACCCGGGCCGCCATCTCCGAGAGGATGTCGTCGGCGGGTTCGGCGATCCTGCGTTCGAGCAGCTCGCCGATGTAGGCGCCCAGCGCTCCGCCCGCTTCGTTCACCTGCTGCGCGGTGGACGTGTGGCTGACCAGTATGTTGCTGTTGGTCTGGAAGAACTCGTGCCTGTCGTAGGGAACGCCGAGCATCTTGCTGATCACCAGCGTGGGGACCGGCAGGGCCAGCGCCGTGACCAGGTCGGCGGGGTTGGGTCCGGCCAGCATGTCGTCCACCAGCCCGTCGACGATCCGCTGGATCTCGGGGCGCAGCGCCTCGACGCGCTTGACGGTGAAGGGGGCGTTGACCGTGCGGCGGAGCCGGGTGTGCTCGGGGGCGTCGGTGTTGGTGATCAGCGACGGCGTGTGCTTGGCGGACTCCGCACGGCCCCGTGTCATGTGCGGGTAGTTGGGGAGTTTCTCGTCGATGCTCAGCCGCGGATCGGTGAGCAGGGCCCGCTGGTCGGCGTACCGGGTGATCAGCCAGGGCGTGCTGCCGTCCCAGATCCGCACCTTGGTCACGGGCGTGTCCGCCGTCATCCGCCGCACGGTCGCGGGCGGGTGGAACGGGCAGCGCCCGTCCCGGGGAGAGGGGTACTCGGGGACCCCTCGCTCGGCCTCGTCGGCCCGGGAGCCGGTGCTCTCAGTCACGAGCCTCCTCCGTTTCATGCTCGGTGCAGCGCGTTCGGGGGATAGTCGCGCTCGATGCAAGCAGAACCGGCTGACGCGTCCCGGACAGTAACCTGACCAGAACCTGACGTGACCCAGGCCACACCCGGGTTCGGGCACAGCGGATGTCCTCAGGCCCACGGGCGCCGCTACCGGCGCAGGCTGCTCAGGGCGTAGCCGAAACCCCGGTGGGTGTGGATCAGCGAGGGTTCGTCTCCGTCGACCTTGCGCCTCAGCCGCGAGACGAGCCGCTCGATCGCGTTGTCGCCGCGGAACTCCCCCCACAGGTGGTCGGCGATGTGCTCCTTCGACAGCACCCGCCCGGCGTTGACCAGCAGGTGGCGCAGCAGGCGGTACTCGGCGGGGGTGAGGGCGAGCTCGCGGGAACCGCGCCGGGCCCGGCAGGTGGTGTCGTCCAGGACCAGGTCCCCGTGGCGCAGTTCCGGTTCCGCACAGCCCACGCTCCGCCCCCGCAGCAGGAGCCAGACGCGGGCGAGGACGTCGGTGATCCGGAACGGCTTGGTGACGTAGTCCTCCCCGCTCAGCCCGACCTCGGGCAGGATCCGGTCCAGGAAGTCGCTCGTGGCCAGGAAGAGCACCGGGGTGCCGCCGTTGCGGCGGCGCCTGCGGGGGATGTCCAGCAGGTCGGGCAGCAGGGTGTCGACGATGACCAGCTCGAACCGGGTCCGCTCCATACGCGCCACCGCGGCGGCGCCGGTGGCCACCGTCTCCACGTCGTAGCCCGCCAGTTCGAGGGTCGGGTGGAGCAGTTCGACCACGTCCGGGTCCTCGGCGACCAGGAGAAGGTGCTCGCCGTCCCCCTTGGGGACGCCTCGGAAGGCGGGGCGCTCCCCGCCGGGGGCCCCACTCATGGGCGGGGCCTCCGGCCGAGGCCGACCGGTCCGGTGCGGCGCGTGCGCCCACCGGCGGGCGTTCGCGTCCGGCTTCCGGCGTGTGCCCCGTGCACGGCGCCCGGCACGGTGGTCACGCCGGGCCGCCGTGCGGGAACGGGCAGGACGGTGCGGGGCTTCGAGGGTGCGCGGGCATCGTCCCCTCCCTCTCCTGGTCGGGCGTCGTCCTCACCCCGGTGGGGCGGTGCGCCCGGCCCCGTGGGATCCGGCTCCGGAGCACACCACCGAGGAGGCGCGGTGGGAACTCTCCGAACACAGTATGCCGCAGTCCGCGACCGGTCGTCGGCGAGGGTCCCGGGGAGCGCCGGGGCCGTACGGCTTCGGCGACGGCAACGGCAGGTTCTCGACCGTGTTCGCGACGAACCGGAAGCGGTCGCGCAGAACGCTCATCGCGACCACGACGGCCGGACCCTGGTCGGGTCGGCGGTGAATTCGCCTCCGTGTACGCGGAGCTCGGACACTGGTCTCCCACACCCCAACGGCGGCCGCCCTCAGGCCTTCCTCGCCGCGGGAACGCCGGGGGCCTCGGGCTCCTTCCAGCGACCGGTCGAGAGGAAGTCCTCCAGCACCTTGGCGTACGGCTTCAGGTCCAGCTTCAGCTCCTTCTCGACCCACGTGTCGTCGTAGTAGTTGTGCATGTACCGCTCGCCCTGGTCGCACATGAGCATGACGACGCTGCCCCTCTCCCCGTCGGAGAGCATCTCGGCGACGATCCGCAGCGCGCCCCACAGGTTGGTTCCGGTCGAGGGCCCCGCACGGTGGCGCAGGCGCGACAGGAGCAGGCGCATGGCCGCGATCGAGGCGGCGTCGGGCACCGAGATCATCCGGTCGACGACGGCGGGCAGGAACGAGGGCTCCACCGCGGGACGCCCGATCCCCTCGATGTGGGAGGGCTTTCCCTTGATCCAGGTCGAGGGGTCCTTCGGCCACTGGCTCTTGGGGCGGCCCTCGTTGGTCGTCCAGTTGGGGAAGAACGCCGAGTTCTGCGGGTCGACGACGCACACCCGGGTGTCGCGGCGGCTGAAGCGGATGTGACGGCCGATGGTCGCACCCGTGCCCCCGGTACCCGCCCCCACCACGATCCACTTGGGGTCGGGGTGGCGTTCCTCGGCGATCTGCCGGAAGATCGTCGCCGCCACGTTGTGGTCGTCGCGGTAGTCGTAGGCGCGCTCGGCGTAGGTGAACTGGTCCATGAAGTGGCCCTTGGGGGACTCCGCGGCCAGGCGGGCGGCCTCCTTCTCGATGTCGCCGTCGGGTCCGGGGTTCCTGACCTCCCCGTCGTAGGCCTCGATGAGGTCCACCTTCTCCTGGCTGGTGCTCTTGGGCACCACGGCCGTGAACCTCAGCCCCAGGAGCTTGGCGAAGTAGGCCTCGGAGACCGCCGTGGAGCCGCTGGACGCCTCGAACACGTGCGTGCCGGGCTCGACCCATCCGGTGCACAGCGCGTGCAGGAACAGCGCGCGTGCCATGCGGTGCTTCAGGCTGCCGGAGGGGTGGACGGACTCGTCCTTGACGTAGAGGTCGATGCCCCACTCCACGGGGAGCGGGAACTGGAAGACGTGCGTGTCCGCCGAACGCGTGGCGTCGGCGTGCAGCAGCCGGACCGCCTCCTTCACCCAGGCCCGTTTGCGACTGTCGTAGTGGTCGACGATGCGTGTGGTGACGGCGGCGGTGTCCTGCTGGCTGTGTGTCGTGGTCATGAGCCGGAGCTACCCCCACCTTGGTCACGGGGACCGGTCAGGGGCGAAATCGCTGCTCAGGCTTCCGATTCCGTCCTGTTTCGAAGCCTTGGTCCGCGCCACCGCGGACGGTTTCGGCTCCTCCTCTTCGCATGTTCGGGAAGGGCCGCCACCACGGCAGTACAAGTCGCCGCCTCCCTGACCGAGCGACCGAACGACCGAACGACCGAGCGACGATCGTGCCCGCCCACCGCCGTCGGGAGGCTGATCGGTGTGTGGCCGGAAATGGCCACACACCGCCCGAGCTGGCGCGACAGCTGTGCGGTGTCGGCCCGGCAAGCACTGCGGGACCCGTTCGTCACCGGGCCCGTGCATGATCAGGCCATGGAACGCTGTGACTTCTGCGAACTCCCCATCGGTGGCGGCTGCGCCTGCTCGCTCGTGCGCGAGGCCCGAAACCCCCGCGCCCAGGACGGTGGTTCCTCCCTTGGCGACGCGCACTTCCCAGGGGGCACCATCCTCATCTCGCCGCGCGGCGTGGCCCACCGCCCGGGCTGCCTGCACCAGTCCGACTCCGAGATCAAGGCCCCGCTCTGGGGCTGGATCCCCGAGCCCGACCCGCAGCTGTGGCGCCGCCTCGGCGGGGGCTCCCCCGCCCGCGCCACGCACGGCAACACCGAGCGGGTCGCCACACGGCGCTGTCAGAGCTGTGACAGCTGAGGAGGGGGCGCCCGTGACCGCCCACCACCAGCCTCTGCCCGTCCTGCCCCGTCCGGTCACCGGTGTGTTCGTCCGCCAGATCATCTGGAGCGCCTGCCCTGGCAACTTCGCCGTCGTGTGGCTGGATGCGCTGCCACCCGCGGAGGACGTGGTGCCGGACGGAGGTGTGGAGTTCGTCGACGACCTGCCCGCCGTATGCCGCGAACCGGGGAAGCCGCTGCCCGCCGAGTTCACCGAAGCGTTCGCGAACGGGTTCCGCCAAGGGTGGCAGGCACGCGGGCGGGGCGTGCCTCCCTACACCGTGCGCGTCGTCCTGCGGGACGCGGTCTGGCGCGAGAACGACTCCAACCGCTGGAGTTTCGAGCAGGCGGGGCGAGTGGCCGCCCGCGAGGTCCTGGACTGCGTGCGTGAGGGCCGTTCCCCCCGGCCGGCCGGGCGGCCCGTCCGGCCCGGCTCCTCCATCCCGCCGATGCCCAGAACCCTGCCGACCTCCACCGAGTCCTCGTCCGGCTGAACCGATCGCCCCGTCAGGGCCGGATCTCCACAACGCGGGAAACCTCCCTCAGCCATTGCAGGTACCAGTCCGCGAAGCCCAGGGGCGCACCGTCCTTCCCCGTGAGCGGTTGTAGGTCCTCGCCGTCGACACGGCCGTCATTCCACACACGCCCGGCCTCGGGACCGGACACGACCAACCACTGCCGTAGCGCGCACCCCAGATGGCACAGGCAGAGCGCCCCGACCGTCCGGTCCTCGTCCCACAGGAGCTCTTCCACGCGCTCGTGCCATGCCTCGTAAGCCGCGTCGAACTCCTCGGGGTCCCCGAAGTCCTCCTCCACGGGTTCCTGGACTCGCAGAGCCGCCAGGGATCCCGGATCGGCCCCGGTGGCGGGGAACGGCTGTGCCAACCGCTCCGGCACGGTCAGGTCGGCGCCGTCGCCGTGCCATCGCCACCAGCCGTCCGGTCCTTTGACCGTGGGGAAGACGCCGTATGCGGGACCGGCGCCGCCCGCGCCGACGTGGAGCAGGAACTCCCGGTACTCCTCCGGCAGGCGCACTCCCAACTGCCCCTCCAGCTCGGCCAATTCCTTTGACGTCAGCGGATCCAGCAGCTCGAAACCGTGGGCGCGAGCTCCAAAGACCTCCTCGGAGCCGGGCGCACGCGCCAGCACCCGTACCTGTTCGCGAACTCCCGCCCACACATCCGTACCCGTATCCATGGCGGCATGTAGAGACCGTCGGAGACAGCGCGGAGGCGGACCCGCCCCAGAGGAATCGGAGCCGCCCGTCAGTTCGACCTCGGCCCCTCCTCGCCGTGGCGACTTTCTCAGGTCTGCCGCCTTGGCCGGATGTGGACACACGTGAGCGCACCCGTCTCTACCAGGGCCTTCACCGACACAGCTTCTCCGACGCCTGTGAACTCCCTGGCCACAGGCAAACACACGTGAGTACATACTTCACAATGTCGGACATGAAGGCATTTGTCGGCGTCACTGACAAGGCCTGGGCCGACTTCCTCGCCCAGCGCCCCCACCTGGACGAGATCAACTTCTGGCGCCCCTCAGGGAAGAACTTTCAGGCGCTCTCGCCCGGAGACCCGTTCCTGTTCAAGACCAAGAAACCGCACGATCGGATCGTGGGCGGCGCCGCCTTCAGCGGGTTCGCGCTCGTCCCTCTGTCCGAGGCCTGGGCGGCCTTCGAGGAGGGCAACGGAAGGAAGGACCTCGCCGAGGTACGCGAGGCGATCAACGGGTACCGCGCGAAGAACAAGATCCCCCGCATCGGCCCCGGAGAGGATCCGCTCATCGGCTGCATCATGCTGCGCGACCCGGTGTTCTTCCCCGAGGAGGAGACCTTCGGTCCTCCCCCTGGCTGGGCCTACAGCCTCGTTCAGGGCAGAAGCTACGAGGACATCACCGACCCCGAGCACGCCAGCTACTTCGCTCCCATCGCCGAACGCGTTCTCCACCAGAGACCCGAAAAGGTCCTCGCGGAAGATGAACACGCCGTGGCGGCCACCTGGGAACGCCACGGCCCGATGTTCGGCGAGGCCCGGCCCACCCGTCGCCGCATGGGGCAGGAGGCTTTCAAGCTCGCGCTCTTGGACGCCTACGAGAGTCGGTGCGCCGTCACCGGCCAGCGTGTACGGCCCGTGCTGGAGGCCGCCCACATCCATCCGGTGCGCGCGGGCGGACTGCACCGGCTCGATAACGGCCTGCTCCTCCGCTCGGACGTACACAAGCTGTTCGACCAGGGTTACCTGTCGGTGTCACCGAACCTGGAGGTCCGGGTCAGCCCCCGCCTGCACCAGGACTTCCCTGACGCCGGGGAGTACACCGCGTTGGAGGGCGGGCCGGTGACCGTCCCCCGGAACAAGGCGGACCGCCCGTCCCCGGACGCCCTGGAGTGGCACCTGGGCGAGGTCTTCAAGCCGGACTGACCACAGAACCAGAGAAGCTCTGAGATGCACCCAGAAGTCGCCAGAGGAGTCGGGCGATCCGATCCACAGCAACTGAAACGGCTATGTCGGTCGACGTTTGGGCCAGCGCCTCCGATATCCGCTCCCGCCCGGATCCACCCGGGATCGGGGCGGCGCTCCTCGTCGGGATGCTCCTGAATGAATACATCACGCGGCCGCGTTCCTCAGTGCCGAGGACGACAGCGAGCATCTGCTTTTCCGGCCGCACTTCGGGGAGGTGCCTGGGTATGACAGTGCACCTCCAACGGTGCGGCCCTCCACGTCGCTACTGAAATGGGCGGCCGACGGCATATCCGAACGAAAAGAGGCAGCACCATGACCGCCACCACACAAGTACGTACCTACACCGTCCGTGAGGGTCTGCTTGACGAGTGGGTCCGCCGTTGGAAGGAGGAGATCGTTCCTCTGCGTCTGGAGTTCGGCTTCTCCCTCGGCGGCGCCTGGATCGACCGGGAGCACCACCACTTCATCTGGGAGATCTCCTACGACGGCCCCGAGAGCTTCGCAGAGCGCAACCGCCAGTACTGGGACTCCCCCAAGCGCGAGGCCATGGCCCTGGACCCCAAGGACTACCTGCTCTCCACCGACGTCCGCGAGGTCACCCGGGTCTACTGACCCCGACCTTCCTCCTCACCGACCGCGAGCAGGTGCGCGCGACGCTCCTCCGGCGTCAGGGCCCGGAAGGTGCGCCGACGCGCCACGCGTGTCAGCTCCTCCAGGGGCATGTCGGCGTCCCACACCCGCACGGTGCCGTCGGCGGACCCCGAGGCGACCAGCCGTGATCCCCCGCTCCAGGCGACGCTCAGGGCACGGTCGCGGTGAACGCCCACGGTCAGGGGTTCACCCTCGCCCCGCGCGTCCCAGACTCGGACGGTGCGGTCATGGGAAGCAGTGGCGATCCTGGCTCCGTCGGGAGACCAGGACACCGCGGGTACACGACCGCCATGCCCGGTGAGCACCCGTTCGGCCTGCCCTGTGGTCAGGTTCCACACCCGCACGGTCCAGTCGGCGGAGGATGTGGCCAGGCGTGTCTCGTCTGGGGCCCAGGTGACGGCGTCCACCCAGTTCTCGTGCCCGGTGAGCACGACGCGCTCTCGGCCAGTGGTCAGGTCCCACACCCGGGCGGTGCGGTCATCGGAGCAGGAGGCGAGCATGCGCCCGCTCGGCGACCAGACCAGACCCACGACCCAGTCCTGGTGGCCGCGCAGCACCGTCAGCAGGGAGCCGTCGCGGGAGTCCCACACGCGGATGCTCCGGTCCTGGGCGCCGGTGGCGACGCGGTCGCCGTCGGGTGACCAGGCCACCGACTCCACGATGGCGCCCTCGTGGTCCAGTTCGGTCAGGGCCTCGCCCGTCTCCAGGTTCCACAGCAGGGCGCGCCGGTCGATGCCACCCGAGACGAGGACCTTGCCGTCCGGGGACAGGGCGGCGTCGCGCACCGTGCCGGTGTGACCACTCAGGTACACGGGCCGATCGGTGCCCTCCTCCCACACGCGGACGATCCCATCCTCACCCGCCGCTGCGATGGTGCCGTCCCGGGTGGCCACGGCGTTGACGGCCGTACCCTGTGCGCGGTGAACGGCGTGCTCGACGGTCCTGGGCTCCATCTCCCACAGGCGGGCCGTGGCGTCTTCGGACCCCGTGGCCAGGTGCGTGCCGTCGGGCGACCAGGCCACGCCCCAGACTGCGTCGGTGTGGCCGCGCAGGACGACGCGTTCCTCGGCGTCGTCTGCGGTGAAGACGCGGGCGGTGCGATCGGCTGACGCGGTGGCCAACAGGCGGCCGTCGGGAGACCACTCCACGTTCCACACGCGGTCGCGGTGGCCGCGCAGCAGGAGGGTCTGCTCGCCCGTGGCGGCGTTCCAGACGCGGACAGTGTGGTCTCCCGATGCCGTGGCGATCCGAGTTCCGTCGGGGTGCCAGGACACGCCTTCGACGAAGTCGCGGTGGCCCACGAGTCTGACGGCCTGGCGGGCGTCGGCGACGTCCCAGACGATGACGGTCCGGTCGTGGGAGGCGGTGGCCAGGCGGGTGCCGTCGGGCGACCATCGGATGCCGAGAACGTTGTCGGTGTGCCCGGTCAGCTGTGCACACAGGCGTCCGGTGCCGACCTCCCAGATCCGTACGACGCGGTCGCGTGAGGCCGCGGCGACGTGGCGCCCGTCGGGGCTCCAGGACACGCCCCGCACCACGTCGGTGGCATCGGTGAGGCGCAGGAGGGTCTGTCCGGTGTCGGCGTCCCACACCCGCACGGTGTTGTCCCGGGATGCGGTGGCCAGGCGCCGGGAGTCCGGCGACCAGGACGCCATCTCCACCATGCCCATGTGGCCGCGCAGTTCCCGGAGCAGACCGCCCCGGGTGTCCCACAGGCGCGCGGTGCCGTCGCGGGACGCGGTGGCGATCCGGGTTCCGTCAGGTGACCAGGCCAGGTTGCGGACGGTGTCGGTGTGGCCGGTCAGGACGGCGGAGCAATGGCTGTGGGCGAGTGCGGACAGCAGGGCGCCGCGCACGACGGGAACGGGTTCGCACTCCTCCAGGGCGGCCAGGGTGAGCAGGACGGCGAGTTCGGGGTGCTCCTGGACACCGGCCAGGACGTACTCGGCGATCGAGAGGGACACCCGGCGCAGGAACCGGTGGTCGCGGCGCCGGGAGGCGTCGACGAAGGCGGTGAGCGCGGGGGTGTCCTGGCCGTTCTCGCGCAGGGCCTCCAGCCAGCGCTCGGCGGTGGTCAGGCGGGCCCCGGTCAGCAGGTAGTCGGGGTGGCGCCTCGAACTCTCCCAGTCGCCCGACCAGCGCTCCAGTTCGGCGCGCTGGCGCAGGCGTTCGGTGTGCGCCTCCACCTGCTGGCGCAGCGGGGCCCACTGGCGGAAGAGCGCCTCGTGGGCGACCTGTGCGACGGGGCCGCCGTCGTGGACGTCGCTGACCAGCAGGCGGGCGTCGACGAAGGCGTCCACGATGTGGCGGTCGCGCGCGTCGAGTTCGGCCAGTGCCACCCTGCGGCGGGTGGCGTCACCGCTGGTGACGGTGACGAAGCGCAGCAGGACACGGAGGATGCGGTCGAGGTCGGCCTCGGCGCGCAGTTCGGCGGTGACCTGGTCTGCGTGGCGGGTGAGCGCTCCCTCCACGCCGCCGAGCGCCCGGTAGTCGGCCTCGGTGGCGGTTCCGCGAGCACCGGCGCGGATGTGGAGTTCCTGGAGGAGGTAGGCGAGCAGGGGCAGGGCGTCACCGCTGCCGGTGTCGGCTGCGATGTGCTCGACCAGTCCGCCCTCGAAGCGGAAACCGGCCGCCTCGGCGGGGCGTTCGATGATCTCGACGAGGTCCTGGCGGCTCAGAGCGCCGAGGGCCAGGGGGTTGGTGAACAGTTCGGCGGCCTCGCCGTTGAGGAGGTCACCGAGGAACTCCACGCGCAGAGTGGCCACCACCCGCAGGTGGCGGTCGCCGTGCAGGGCATCGCGCAGGGCACCCAAGAAGAGGGCGCGGTCGCGGTCGCCGCTGAGGGTGACCAGTTCCTCCAGCTGGTCGACGACCAGGACGGTGCGGCGGGTTCCTCCGCTCTCGCGGCGGATCTTGCGCAACAGCGCGAGGAGCTCGCCGCTGTCACGCCGGATGCGGCGGGCGTAGGCGTCGGCTTGCGCGTGGTCGGCGGCCAGGGTTTTGGCCAGGGCCCCGACGGGATCGGCTCCGGGCACCATGACGGGCAGCAGGTTCCAGCGTTGGCCCCGCAGCCGGGGCAGGACTCCGGCCTGGACGAGGGAGGACTTGCCGCTGCCGGAGGCGCCGATGACGGTCAGGAAGCGTTCGTGGGGGTCTGCGCCGACACCGTTGAGGCGGCGCATGGCCTCGGTGGTCTGTGCGGCGCGTCCGAAGAAGACGGCGGCCTCGTCCTCGTGGAAGGCGGCCAGGCCGGGGTAGGGGGAGCGTCCCGGTTCCCAAGCGAACTCGGGAGCGGGCGGGTTCTCCAGGCGGTAGGCCACGAAGTGGCCGACGAGCAGGACCACGAGGATGAGGACCAGTCCCGGAACGGCGCCCTGCTCCAGCAGACGGAGGGGTAGGGAGGTCTGCCGACCGTCAGTGGCGAAGTTGGTGACCACTCCCAGCAGACCGGCGGCCAGCACGAGGAGCAGTTGCAGCATCAGGGCGAGTCGTTGGCGTCGCCGCACGTCGTCTCCGAGGGGGTCGCGTATTCCCGAGTCCGTGGGGCGCCCGCGCCCCCGGTGAGCCTACGGTGACGGGCTGTCGGGGTAAACCCGCTGTCCCCTTCCGGTCATCCGGAAACCCCTACGGCGCGGGCTTCGCGCGTCACTGCGGTACCGCGCCGGGTGGGGCGTCTTCACCATCGCCAGCACCGGTCACCCGTAGCCCGCACACCACCACCCCCCGCCCTCGGCGCCCCTGCCCACACCACCCAGGCCGGGGCACCGGAGCTGTGGGTTGGACGACCCACCCCGTGGGGGCTCAGCGAGCACAAGGCCGCTCTGCTGTCGGGCTGATGTCCTCCACTGGGCACGGAGTGGGCGGACCCTGCCCAGGAGCCGGATTGGTGGTGGTGCTCCGGGACCGGCCTGCGAGGCGTACCCGCCCTCTGCACCGGGAGCACGGGCGCAGGCGGGCGTTCATGGCCGAGCTGGACCACTGCGGGCTGTGAGCGGCGGCCGGGCGGGTCAGCGGCGGCCCCGGCGGCGGGGTGCCAGCGCCGACGCCGAGGGGAGCAGCCGGTGGTCGTAGTCGAACAGGGCCTGGTTCTCCCAGGCGTTGCCCGAGCCCGGGTCCGTGGGGTCCCACCCGTTGCCCTCGACCGCGATCCACGCGGGCTCCCAGTACACGATCCCGCGACCGCGCCCGGCGGGGACGGCGGCGACGACATCGGCGAGGTCGTCCAGGAAGGCGGCCTGGCCCTGGGGGGTCGCGGGGTATCCCGCGACGTCCCGGAGATCGGCGCCGAAGATGTTCTCGTGGCCGTCGGCGTCCTCCAGGGTGAAGCCGTAGGCGGTCTCCACGACGAGGACGTCGCGCCGGTAGCGCCGGGAGATGTCGTCGAGGTTGTGCCGAAGGTCGTCGAGCGTGCCGTGCCAGTACGGGTAGTAGGAGACGCCGATGAGGTCGAAGTCCACGCCGTGGTCGACCGCGGCGTCGAACCACCACCGGAACAGGGCGTTGTCGCCGCCCTCGGCCACGTGCATCATCACCTCGGCGCCGGGGGCGGCGTCGCGCACCGCGCTGGTCCCGGCGGCGAGGAGTTCGGCGAGCCGGCCCCAGTCGTCGGTGGAGCCGTCGGGCCAGAGCATGCCGCCGTTGATCTCGTTGCCCACCTGCACCATGTCGGCGGGGGTGCCCTGGTCACGCAGGGCCGAGAGCAGACCGTGGGTGTGGTCGTGGACGGCGTCGACGAGCCGGGGGAAGGGCAGGTCGGCCCAGGCGGCGGGTTTGTCCTGACGCCCGGGGTCGGCCCAGAAGTCGGAGTAGTGGAAGTCGACGAGCAGGTCCAGGCCGAGCGCCTTGACCCGTAGTGCCATGGCCAGGACGGTCTCGGCGGAGTTGGAGCCGTCGGCGGGGTCGACCCACACCTTGAGCCGCGCCATGGTCATGCCCGCGTCGGCGAGGAGTTCGAGGGGGTCGGCCTCGGTCCCGTCGGCGGCGTGGAAAGCGCCGCCGTGGGCCTCGGTCTTGGTCAGGGTGGACATGTCGCCCCCGTAGGTCCACCGCCCGGGCCCGGAACGGGGTCGGGCGGTGGTGGAGAGCGCTTGGGCGGGGAGCGCCGAGGTGGCGAGGGCGCCGGCCGCCGCGAGGGTGCCGAGCCGGGCGAACGTGCGTCGCTTCAAGGTCGCCTCACTTGGAGGTGTCGGGGCACGACCGCTTCACGGCCGTGTGTGAGCGTTCCCAGGAAACTACCGACTCGTTGCGCCCGTGTGAAGGGAGGCTCGGCGCATTTCTCTGGTGACGCCCCGCCGAACCTCCCGACCGCACTGGGACCGATCACACATCGGCCGTTGTCAGGACACGTCCTCCCGCACGATGCGCACCCCACCCGGCGGCACCGCCAGCGTGCCGTCCACCCGCTCGCCGGTGGCCGCGTCCGTTCCGGTGACGGCCACCTTGGCCTCCTCCCCGGTGTGGTTGACGACGGTCAGGTAGCGGACCCCGTCGCCCACGCGGCGCACGGCCTCCACGCCCTCCGGCAGCCCCTCTACCACCGGTGGCGGCAGCAGTCCGCCCAGGACGCCCGCCAACCCTTCGGAGTCCAGCCGGGTGGAGACGTACCAGGCCTGTCCCCGGCCGTGGACGTTGCGGGTCACCGCGGGCGCCCCCTCGGCCGGCCCGTCGGCGTAGCGCAGCACCACCTCGGCCGTGGTGGGCACGACGCGCTCGGCCCACACGTCCCCGGTGGTGCCGTCGTCGAGCCGGACCCTGCTGCCCTCGCGCAGCGGAAGGAACTCGTCGACCTCCACGCCGAGGACCTCGCGCAGCACGCCGGGATAACCGCCCGCGTGGACGGTGTCGTTCTCGTCGACGATGCCGGAGAAGTAGGAGACCGCCAGCGTGCCTCCGCCTTCGACGTACCGGGTGAGGTTGTCGGCCGCCCCTGAAGTGGTCAGGTACAGGCTGGGCACGACCACCGTCCGGTACCCGGTGAGGTCGGCGTCGGGCGCGACCACGTCCACGGTGCGGTGGGCCCGCCACAGCCACGTGTAGAAGGCACGCGTGCGCTCCCGGTAGGTGTGGTCCTGAGTGGGCCGCCACTCCAGTTCCATCGCCCACCAGGACTGCCAGTCCCACACCAGCGCGGTGTCGGCGGCCACCCGGCTGCCCCGCAGGGCGTCCAGCCCTTCGAGCTCCCGCCCCAGGTCGACGACCTCGCCCCACACCCGCGAGCGGCGGCCGTTGTGCGGCACCATCGCCGAGTGGAACTTCTCGGCGCCCGAGCGCGAAGCCCTCCACTGGAAGAACATGGCCCCGTCGGCGCCGCGCGCCAGGTGGGTGAGGCTGTTGCGGCGCATCTCACCGGGCCGTTTGGCCAGGTTGCGCGGCTGCCAGCTGACCGCGTTGGTGGAGTGCTCCATGAGCAGCCAGGGGCGTCCGCCGGCCACGCCGCGGGTGACGTCGGCGGCCATGGCGAGTTCGATGTGGTTGTCGGGCTCCTCGGCCTGCAGGTAGTGGTCGTTGGCGACGAAGTCGACCTCCTTCGCCCACGACCAGTAGTCGATCCACTTGCAGTTGACGATCATGAAGTTGGTGGTGACCGGCCGCCCGGGCGAGTGGCGTCGCACGATGTCGCGTTCGCGCCGGTAGCAGGCCAGGTGACCGTCGTTGGAAAAGCGCAGGAAGTCGAGCTGGAGCGCCGGGTTGACCACCGTGGGGGCCTGGCTCGGCGGGCGGATCTCCTCCCAGTCGCCGTAGCGCTGCCCCCAGAACGCGGTCCCCCACGCCTGGTTGAGCGCGTCGAGGCCGCCGTGGCGTTCGCGCAGCCAGCCCTGGAAGGCCGCGGCCGAGGTGTCGCAGTAGCAGTGCGGCATGGCGCCGCCGTACTCGTTGTGGATGTGCCACAGAGCGACGGCCGGGTGGTCGCCGTAGCGTTCGGCGAGGGCGGTGGTGACGCGTTCGGCGGCGCGCGCGTAGTCGGGCGAGTGCGGGCACAGCGTCTGTCGGGCCGCACCGGACAGCGTGGTGCCGTCCGACATGACCGGCCGCATCCCCGGGTGGCGGTGGAGCAGCCAGGCCGGGGGCGCGGCGGTGGGCGTGGCCAGGCCGACGCGGATGCCGGAACCGTGCAGGAGGTCGAGGACGCGGTCGAGCCATCCGAAGTCGAACTCGCCCTCGCGGGGTTCGAGCAGGGCCCAGGAGAAGATCCCGACGTGGACCAGGTTGACCCCGGCCTCGCGCATCATGGCCACGTCCTCGTGCCAGACCTCCTCGGGCCATTGCTCGGGGTTGTAGTCGCCGCCGTAGACGAGCGCGTCGACGCCTGGGACGAGGGGGTTGGCGGACACCGTCGCACCAGCTCCTTCCGCATGTCATGGGAACGTGCACACAATCTCGAGCCCATCATGCCCACGATGGAAGCGGAATACCACTCTTGACAGGAGCAACGCATGTCGATCAAAGTGTGATCGCTCCCACACGGGAGCCCCCGTCTAGGGAAGGAGCCCCCACCATGCCCTCTGCCCGAGGCGCTGGAGCCGCGGTGAGTGCCTGCGCTCTCGCCCTGGTCACCTCGTGCGCGCTGGTCCCCGGGAACGCGACCGTCGAGCTCACCTTCTGGACGTGGGCACCGGGGATGGAGGAGGTCGTCGCCCTCTGGAACGAGGACCATCCGGACGTGCAGGTGACGGTGAGCAACCAGGGCGCGGGCGAGGACGCCGTCGCCAAGTTCCTCACCGCGTCCAGGGCCGGGGCCCCGCCCGACCTCGTCCAGGCCGAGTACCAGGCGCTGACCACCCTGGCGGCGCGTGACGCCGTCGCCGACCTCACCGAGTTCACCGGCGAGGCCGAGCAGGCGTTCACTCCGGCGGTGTGGGAGCAGGTGACCATCGGCACGGACGCGGTCTACGCCATCCCCCAGGACTCGGGACCGATGATGCTCTACTACCGCTCCGACCTGTTCGAGGAGTACGGCCTGGACGTTCCCACCACGTGGGAGGAGTTCGCCGAGGTCGGCCGACAGGTCCGCGACGAGCACCCCGAACACCGCATCACGAGCTTCTCGGCCACCGACCCCGGCTGGTTCGCCGGGCTCTCCCAGCAGGCGGGGGCGACGTGGTGGGACACCTCCACCGACACCTGGTCGGTCGCGATCGACGACGAGCCCACCCTGCGCGTGGCCCGGTACTGGCACGACCTGCTCGACGAGGACATCGTCAGCGGCCAGCCGATGTACACGCCCGCGTGGAACGCCGCGCTCAACGACGGGTCGCTGTTGGCCTGGCCGAGCGCGGTGTGGGCGCCCGGCGTGCTCGCGGGCAACGCCGAGTCCACGGCGGGCGACTGGTCGATGGCCCCCCTGCCCCAGTGGGAGGAGGGCGAGAGCGTCACCGGCAACTGGGGCGGGTCGGCCACGGGCGTGGCCCGGGGCTCGGCCCACACTGAGGCCGCGGCCGAGTTCGCGATCTGGTTGAACACCTCGCCCGAGGCCGTCGAGGCGATGGTGGAGCACGGCGGGATCTACCCGGCCGCCACCGAGGCGCGCGAGGGACCCGCCTTCGACGAGCCACCGGAGTTCTTCGCCCACCAGGAGGACTTCTACCCGATCGCCGCGGAGATCGCCGAGGGCACCGCGCCAGTGGTGTGGGGACCCAACGTCAACGTCGCCTACGAGACGTACAAGGACGCCTTCGCCGCCGCCATCTCCGGCGGCACGCCGTTCACCGAGGCCGTGGACCAGATGCAGGAAGCGACGCTGACCGACATGCGCGACCGCGGCTTCTCCGTCGCCCCGTGACCCCGCCGATCCCCCTGATCTCCCGACCCCCTGATCCCCCCGACGAGGAGAGACCGCTATGACACCGGCACGAGCGCCCGCGCGCAGGGGCGCGGCCGCCCGCGTGGCGCCCTACGGATTCCTGGCGCCCGCGATCATCCTGAGCTTCCTGTTCATCCTGCTGCCCATCGGCTACACCGTGTACCTGAGCCTGCGCCGAACCGCGGTGTCCGGGCTCGGGCTGGGCGAGGAGGGGACCCGCGAGTTCTTCGCCGGGCTCGCCAACTACCGGGCGGCGGCCGCCGACGCCGAGTTGTGGGCGGGGATCGCGCGCATCGGGGTGTACGGGCTGATGGTCGTCCCCCTCATGCTCGGTCTGGCCCTGACCTTCGCCCTGGTGCTGGACCACCACCGGACGCGGATGCGGAGGGTGTCGAGGATCGTCATCTTCCTGCCCTACGCGGTACCCGCGGTGATCGCGACGCTGCTGTGGGGCTTCCTGTACCTTCCCGAGGTCAGCCCGCTGCACCAGGCCCTGGAAGCACTGGGGCTGCCGACGGTGGACCTGCTCGGGCAGCGACCGGTGTTCGTGGCGCTGACCAACATCGCGGTGTGGGGCGGTACCGGGTTCAACATGCTGGTGCTGTACACGGCCCTGCGCGCCGTCCCGCCGAGCCTGTACGAGGCGGCGCGGATGGACGGCGCGAGCGAGTGGCAGACGGCGTGGCGGGTCAAGATCCCCATGCTGCTCCCGGCGCTGATCATGACGACCCTGTTCTCGATGATCGCCACGCTGCAGGTGTTCTCCGAGCCGACGACGCTCTCGCCCCTGTCGAACGCCATCTCCACCACCTGGAGCCCGCTGATGAAGGTCTACCGGGACGCGTTCGTGCTCGACGACGTCCACGGGGCCGCGGCCACCTCGATCATCATCGCCGCGGTCACCCTCGCCCTGTCCTTCGCGTTCCTGCGCCTCGTGCGTTCGAGCGCCTTCGCCCAGGAGCGCTCATGACCGCCACCGCCGCCCCAGAGCCGCGCACCGACGCGGCTCCCACGCCCTCCCCCAAGCCCGACCGGCGCGGCTCCGCCCGCACGGTGGCCTGGGTACCCACCGCGGTCATCGTGCTGGGCGCGCTCTACTGCCTCATCCCGCTGGTCTGGGTGGTGGTGGCCGCCACCAAGGACGGCTCCGAGCTGTTCTCGACCAACACGTTCCTCCCCGGGACGGGGCTGGCGGACAACGTCGCCGAGCTGACCGCCTACCGCGAGGGGCTGTACTGGCGGTGGATGGCCAACAGCGCCCTGTACGCCGGTGTGGGCGGGCTGCTGTCGGCCCTGGTGTCCGGGCTGGCGGGTTTCGCACTGGCCAAGTACGACTTCCCGGGGCGCGCGGCGATGTTCAACGTCCTGCTCGCCGGGGTGCTGGTGCCACCGGTGATGCTGGCACTGCCGCAGTTCCTGATGTTCTCGGAGGCGGGTCTGGGCGACACCTACCTGTCGGTGCTGCTGCCGAGCGTGGTCAGCCCGTTCGGGATCTACCTGGCGCGCGTGTACGCGGCGGCGGCCGTCCCCGACTCCCTGCTGGAGGCGGCACGCACCGAGGGCGCCGGTGAGCTGCGGGTGTTCTGGAGCGTGACACTGCCCGTGATGCTGCCCGGGTTGGTGACGGTGTTCCTGTTCCAGTTCGTGGCGATCTGGAACAACTTCCTGCTGCCGTACATCCTGCTGAGCGACGACGGGAAGTTCCCGGTGACCGTGGGGCTCTACACCCTGCTCAACCAGGGCGCGTCACAGCCTGCGCTCTATACCCTGGTGATCACCGGATCGCTGCTGTCGATCATCCCCTTGGTCGCGCTCTTCCTGTCCCTGCAGCGGTTCTGGCGCATCGACCTGCTCTCCGGCGCGGTGAAGGCCTGACCGGCACCGCACGGAGGGCGTGAGAAAGGGAAGCCGACACACGTGGCAGCAGCCGACCGCCCCACCCACCGCCGCCCGACGATCAACGACGTGGCCACCGCCTCGGGGGTCTCCCGGGGCACCGTCTCCCGGGTCCTGACCGGCGAGGGCTACGTCAGCAAGGAGTCGCGGGCGGCGGTGCTCAAGGCGGTGCGGACCACCGGCTACGTCGCCAACCGGCACGCGCGCGGCCTGGCCACCCAGCGCTCGCAGACCGTGGCCTTCATCCTGTCCGAACCACAGCACCGCCTGTTCGAGGACCCCAACTTCGGCCTCCTGTTCCGCGAGTGCACGCGGGCGCTGGCCGCGCACGACGTCATGCTGGTGCTCACCGTGGCCGGGGACGAGTCCGACCGCAAGCGCGTCAGCCGGTTCGTGGCGGAGGGCGGTGTGGACGGCGCCCTGCTGGTGTCCACCCACGCGGGCAGTCCCCTGCTGGACGAACTGCTCGGCGTCGACGTCCCGCTGGTGCTGTCCGGCAAACCGACCAGCCTCGAACACGACGTCGCCTATGTGGCCGCCGACGACCGCGAGGGGTCGCGCCGGATGGTCCGCCACCTGCGCTCGGCCGGGCGCGAGCGGATCGTGACGATCACCGGGCCGATGGACACCTCCGGCGGCGTGGACCGCCTGGCGGGGTACCGCGACGTGGTCGGTGAACCGGACCCGCGGTGGATCGCCGAGGGCGACTACACGCGGGAGGGCGGACGGCGCGCCATGACGGCCCTGCTGGCGGACCGCCCCGACCTGGACGCGGTGTTCGTCGCCTCGGACCTGATGGCGGCGGGCGCCCTGGACGCGTTGGAGAGCGCGGGCCGGCGGGTGCCCGAGGACGTGGCGGTCGGCGGGTTCGACGACTCGTCCGTGGCCGCCCACTGCCGGCCGCCGCTGACGACCATCCAGCAGCCGTGGGCACGGATCAGCCGCGAGATGGTGCGACTCCTCATGGGCATGATCGAGGGAGAGAGCCCGGCGGGCATGCTCCTTCCCACACGGCTGGTCGAGCGCGATTCGGTCTGAGCGGAGCCGGGAGGCCGGAGGACGGGAGGACGCGTCCGGCCCGGAGCGCGGAACGGGCGTCCTCCTGCCGTGGAGCCGCCTTCTGGCGATCCGGTCACGCAGCGGGGTCCCCGTCTGAGCGTGGAGACGAAATCCTTCCCATCGACCCCCATGTCCGGAAGCTTCGAGGCACCTCACTCCGCCGGGTCAGCGCCCGCCCTGTTCGGCCCCACCGAACCCACCGCTCTGGCCTGGGACACCCGGGCACTCACCACCCTGTGCCGGGACCGCGCTCCCCGCTCCTCCTGGCTGGTCCTGGCTGGCGTTCACCGGCCCACCCGCACCGGTGCGCGCCGAGGGGGTCAGCGCGCCTTCTGCGGCTGCGGGTGCGCCGAACCTCGGAAGGCGTCCGCGAGACCGTCACGCTCACGGTGAGCCACCCACCAAGGGACGAACCGGACCTGTCCGCCCTGGTGCCGCTCGTGCGGGAGCTGACCGACCGGGGCGTGCTGCGCGTGATGGAGTTGCGCCGTCGCCAAGGCCGCGCGGACCTGAACCGGGGACCGTACCGGACGGGCGGACCGACACCATCAGCCCGTCGTACGACCGAGCCGCTCGTACATGGGCGCCAACCGGGAGGCGACACCCGGGGTGGCGCCCTCCCAATGCGCGAGCGGATCGAAGGAGCGGGGCGGGACCAGGCGCGCGGGTTCACCCGCGGTCCAGAAGTCGGCGACGTGGTCGGCCAGCGGCGTCACCGTCACCTCCAGCTCTCCACCCGGTCCGTTACCGGCGCCCGAGGCGCCCAGGGCGTCGATCACCTCGTCCTCGGTCCGGCCCAGCCACGCGAAGAGCAGCAGCGGGGCGTCGTCGAGCGCCGACGCCCACTCGTACAGGACCGCGGCGCCGTGTTTGCAGGGGTGTCCCCAGTCCGGACAGGTACAGCGGATGTCGAGATCGTCGGCGGAGTCGGGGAAGAGCCGCGCCCCGTGACGGGCGAACACCTCCTCGGCGTCCCCGGGCAGCTCGTCGGAGAGCAGGTCAGCGGTGGCGTCGGGATCCTGTGCCAACTCCTCCAGGATCCGGTCCCACCGGTAGGCCTCGACCGTCTGGTAGACGATGGCCACCTGGTAGGGCCGCCCGCGTGATCCCCGCACGGAGGCGCTGACCATGGCACGCTCGACGTCGACGCGCACGTCGATGACCGCGCCCCGCCTCATGTAGGTCCGTCCCCGTGACAGCCTGCCGGGATCGCCGTCCGCGATTCCCTGGAGCAGGCGTGCCGACCACCAGCTCTGGCAGATGGGTTGCCGGGCGCCCATCAGGCCACCGCCTCGGGCGCCAGGCGGACGGCCTCGCGCAACTCGTCCACGCTCATGTCCGTGAGCCAGCCCTCGCCGTCGCCCACGACCGCGTCGGCCAGGTTCTTCTTGCGTTCGATCATCTCGTCCACGCGCTCCTCCAGGGTGCCCACGCACACCATCTTGCGCACCTGCACGTCGCGTCGTTGTCCGATGCGAAAGGCCCGGTCGGTGGCCTGGTCCTCCACGGCGGGGTTCCACCACCGGTCGTAGTGGATGACCTGGTTGGCCGCGGTCAGGTTCAGACCGGCCCCCGCCGCCTTCAACGAGAGGAGGAACACCATGGGTTCGTCGCTGCTCTGGAACCGCTCGACCATCGCCTCACGCTTCTTGCGGGGGGTGCCGCCGTGCAACCACAGCACCGGCGCGTCCAGCTTGCCCTCCAGGTAGGGGGCGAGCCGTGAGCCGAACTCGGTGTACTGGGTGAAGCACAACGCCTTGTCCCCGCTGGCGACCATGTCTCCCAGTAACTGCTCCAGGCGGGCCAGCTTGCCCGAGCGGCCCGCCAGTCGGGACCCGTCACCGAGCAGGTGCGCGGGATGGTTGCACACCTGTTTGAGCTTGGTCATGGTGGCCAGGACCAGGCTCTTGCGCCGTATGCCGGTGGCCTCGTCGACGAGTTCGGCCATCTCCTCCACGGTGGCCCTGTACAGGGAGGCCTGTTCGGGGGTGAGCGTGCACCAGGCGCGCATCTCGTGTTTGGCGGGCAGATCCGAGATGATGGAGGTGTCGGTCTTGAGGCGGCGGAGTACGAACGGATTGGTGACCCGGCGCAGCCTGGCGGTGGCGGCCCGCCCCGACTCCTCGGACGGATCGCGTTGGATGTCGGCGGCCACGCCCTTCTCGAAGGCCTCGCGCGAGCCGAGCAGCCCGGGGTTGGCGAAGTCCAGGATCGACCACAGCTCACCCAGGTGGTTCTCCACGGGAGTTCCGGTGAGCGCGACGCGGGAGGCCGCCGGGATCGAGCGCACCGCCCCGGCCTGTTTGGTGCGGGAGTTCTTGATGTTCTGGGCCTCGTCACAGACCACCCGCGCCCAGGTCAGCTCCGCGAGGGCCTGGGCGTCGCGCAGCAGCACACCGTAGGTCGTTACGACCAGGTCGGTCTCCGCCACCATCCGGGACAGGTCCTCGCCCCTGGGGCGGCACGGACCGTGGTGGGAGCGCACACGCAGCTTGGAGGTGAAGCGGGCCGCCTCGTGGAGCCAGTTGCCGACCACCGAGGTCGGGCACACCAGCAGCGTGGGCGCCGGGTGGGTGTGGCCGGAGCGTTCGTCGGCCAGCAGGG
This sequence comes from Nocardiopsis synnemataformans, assembly GCF_965343085.1. Taxonomy (NCBI): domain Bacteria; kingdom Bacillati; phylum Actinomycetota; class Actinomycetes; order Streptosporangiales; family Nocardiopsidaceae; genus Nocardiopsis; species Nocardiopsis synnemataformans. Next base: position 52,364 of record NZ_CBDRFA010000019.1, read on the forward strand.
CGAGCAGCTGGACGGTCTTGCCCAGACCCATGTCGTCGGCCAGGACCGCGCCCAGACCGAGGTGGTCCAGGTAACGCAGCCATCCGGCGCCGCGCCGCTGGTAGGGGCGGAGCTCGGCGTCCAGGCCCGGGGGCTGGGCCATGGGGGTGAAGGCCTGTTCGGCGCGTCCGTCCAGCAGGGCGCCCAGGTCCCCGTCCGCGTCGACACCGACCAGTTCCGGGGCCGCGGGGTCGGGCACCAGCGCCATCCGCAGGGCCTCTCCCACCGGAACGGTGCCGCTGGCCTTCGCGGCGATGTGAGCGGCGGCCCGACGGAGCCGTTCGGGATCCAGACGGGCCCACTCACCGCGCAGGCGTACCAGGGGGCGTTTGAGTCTGGCCAGTTCGGCGAGCTCCTCGGGGGCGAGGTCCACGTCACCGATGGCGGCGCGGTAGTCGAAGTCGATGAGCGCCTGTCCGAGACCCGATCCGGTGCCGTTTCCGGACCAGTCGTGCGCGCGCTCGGAGAGGGTGAGCCTGGTTCCCACACCGACGTCGCCGATCCAGGGCGGCAGGAGTACGCCGAAACCGGACTCACGCAGGGCCTCGGCGTACCGGGCCAGGACGTCGCACGCCTCGTCCGTGGACAGTTCCAGGTGCCCGGGGCGGTCGGGACCGAGTGCGCGGGCCAGCGGCGGGCAGGCACGTGCGGCCCGGGCCAGATCGCGGGCGACGGGTTCGAAGAGGTCGGCCGGGAGCCAGTCGGCGCCCTCCCCCTCACGCAGGTCCTCCAGGGGCACCATGAGGGAGGGTTCCTCGACGGACTGGACCCAGATGTGCAGATGCCAGGGCAGGTCCAGCGGAACGTGGAGTCCGGCGGCCGGTGCGGTGAGCGCCCCATCGACGGTTTTCTCCCCTTCCTCCCTGGCCAGGTCCCCGTCCGTCGCGTCGGCGTCCTCGGCCTCGTCGACCGGTTCGGGAGCGGGTTCGACGAGGCGGAAGACGAGTCGGATCGCACCGGCGAAGCGGTGGGCGGCGGCGAACCAGCCACTGAGTTCCTCGGCGAACCGGGGTGCGCCACCACGCGGAAGGGTGGCGGAGCGGTGCGGGTCGTCGTCCGTGCCGGTGAGCGCCGCCAACCACAGGTGCTGGATCCGGGGGTGGTTGGGCAGGTCGACGGAGTGCCCGGCCAACCGTTCCCGGGCGACCAGGTCGGTGAGGGCACACAGGGCGCCCAACACCTGGGCCATCGCGTCCGCTCCGGCCTCCTGCGGGTTGAGGTCGAGTGCGTGCGCGGCGCGTGTGAGCGGTGAGAGCCCCTGGACGTGGGCGCGCAGCCAGGTGAAGGTCGCCGGGTCCAGCAGGGGACGCCAACGGGCGCGGAGCGCCGTCGTCGCGGGGGAGGTTCCTCCCGGAAGGGACTCCTCCACCAGACGCGGGATGACCCGGCGCGCGTCGACCAGGGCCGTGGCCGCGTCCAGGAGCGCGGCCAGGTCCGGCAGGGACCGGCTGGCGCGGTGGAGGTCGGTGGCGCGCAGGAGGGTCAGGACGTCGGATCCGGTCAGGTCCAGAACGGGAACGCGCCAGGGGCGCACCGTGACCTGTTCCGGCCCGTACCCCGGCGCTCCGTCCATGGCCGGGAACCACGGAGGTGGGACCGGGTGCCGAGGGACACCCGGCAGGTGCAGGACCGCTTCGTCTGGGAGGGGATGAGTCAGCGGCAGGACGCCAAGCGCCTCGGACAGTGCTTTGGGGTCCAGGGCGTAGGGATGGGGCCGGATCCTTCTGCGTGAGGAGGTCGAGGCGGGCAGCCCGGAGTCCAGCCCCCACACGCGCAACCGGTCTGTCTCCCAGAAGGCTTCGATGGTACGCACAGCCCCCATTGTCAGGCCTGCGCGGAGGCGGCGCGGGTGTTCTCGGACATCGGAGGCCCTGACTGCCGATGTTCGGTGCAACCCCAGGAACCCTGGTATGACCGGTCTCCGGGGGTGCGTGCTTCCGTCCCACATCCCACGTCCTCTGTGCGTAGCAGGGTCACTTTCGACCAAGGCCGTGAAGTTACGGCTGTGGGGCTGGTGGCAAGTGGTCTCAGTCCGGTGGAGTGCCGGACGTAGGAAGTGGAGCCCCGGTAGAACGACTTGTCGACCAAGACCAGTCATTCCAACCCGGGAGCTCCGCTGTCCGATCAGTGTGCCGTCACACGTGAAATCACGGTAGCCAAGGGCCTGTTCGCCCCGGGGCATCTGGGCGAACCCACCCGGATCGTCCCGTTCGACATGGTCGACGAGGCCCTCGCCGGGACCGGCGCGACCCAGCGGCGGTCGCGCAAGCTCCCCGAACGGGGGCGGGACGGCTCCGGGCAGCGAAGGCTCGCCCGCGGGGAACGCGACCGACGCGCCGAGGGAGAGCAGTGACCCGACCGCCCAGGATCTGCGCGACGGCACCGCGGACAGCGGCTCCGACACCTCCAGCGCTCCCTGGGCGACCTCCCCGGTCGACGACGGCTTCACCTCGGAGCAGGAGAGCCCCACAACCCCGGTCACCGTCCCCGATGACAACAGCGGCCGTGCTTCAGACAACTCCTTGACCGAGGACAGCAACAGTGATTCTCTTCCCGCAGCGTCCGGCGGTGGTAGTGATGACGGCAGCGGCAGTGGGACCCCCACCACTCCGTCCGATGGCCAAGGTGAAGACCAGGGCGACGGACAGGGCACCTACCCCGCAGATCCGGACGGAGGTGGGCACGCCGGGGAAGGAACCGAGGACAGCGGTGCCTCCGGTACTGACCACAGCGAAGGCGCACCGCCACCTCCCTCACCAGTCCCACATCCGGATCCGACAGCGGATTACCCCGGACGCGTTGACGGCAACGGCGTTCGCCGGTTTTCCACCAACGACGAAGGACAGGCATACGGGGACAGAGTCCTCGGAAACCACTTCGACAACCTGGCCCCCGAACAACAGCATGCCGCCAGAAGCTATACACAGAAGTCATGTTATTACAACACCTTCTCGCGAATAAATGACAAGGATGATGCGACGACACACCTCATCAACCTCAGGGGCGACCATTTCCACGACTGGCTTCATGAATGGTTTGGTGGCCCCCAGCCCACGCATGCAAATGCGAATGAGGCCAGGAGAACGATCGAGGAGAACGCCGCCCTGTTCGACCAGGCCATCAGCAATCCTCTGCCTGAAAGCATCGACATGAAGCGCGGGCTCGAGAAAATCGACTTCATGCTCGACCCCAGCGAGGGAATCAAAGAACATCCTGTATCCCACGCAGAGGGAGATCATCCTCCCCCGGGGAACGAAGCTCGTTTTCACTGATGCGGTCCAAGATCCGGACACGGGAGCATGGGACCTCACAGCAGAGGTAGAGGAAACCTAAAGTTAAGGAGAGTCGTTGTGGAGAGCAACCAACCAGACCCAGCCCATGCCATGTCCCGCGGAGAGGCATGGGAGGACCTTCACTTGGAACGGTCCGGATCGAAACCGAGGTTCGACCGTTTAACAGAAGGAGCTGTGCTGTACGTTCCGGTACACAAAAGAGGAGACGCGATCGGCTACCTCTGGGCCTCCGTGGATGGAAAAGCAGCGAACTTCCTGAGTTTCGAGTCGTCCGACATAGAAGAAAGAAACGCAAAGAGTGTGTGGGTGCGCCGACTCCTCCAAGCGAAGAAGGAAGGCCTGACATCCATCGAGGCCCTTGAGAACTGGATCGGGTCACCCGAATACGAACGAGGAGGAAGAATTCCTCCGAGTACCTCACTCCAAAGAAGCAAGGACCTTCAAGAACTCCAGAACATGGCAAGTTCACGATGAATCCGAAGGGCAGAACCCCGATGCCCTGGTAATGGCCTGAAATACTTTCCCCGCAACGAGGAGCACATCCCCGAACGGCTCCACGAGAAACTGCGCGAGGAAGCCGAGGGCAGAGCCACCGAGTAGGACCAGCCACGTCCCCGCATCCGTTCCTGAAGGAGCCCTCCCCGTGAGCCGCACCCTGGTCGCCCTCCTGGAACACCCGCCGGGCATCCCCGGGCTGACGCGCGCCCTTGCCGCGGCCGGGCCGTCACTACGCGTGCGCCTGGCCGCCGACGGCGCGATCGTCCAGCTGCGCGACGAGGCGGGGCACCTGGTCGCGGCGGTGCACGCCGCCCAACGGCTCACGGCCTCAGCCGAGGCCGAACGGCTCCTGGACACCGCCCTTCCCGACACCCTGCCCGCCCAGCCCTGGTGGGTGGAGGTCCGCACCACCGAGACCGGCGTGGCCGACCCCGCCACCGGGCAGGCGATGCGCCGCTTCGCCGACACCCTGGTGGAGTGGTACGGCGGGCTGGTGTGGCAGCCGGAACAACGCCTGCCCCGACTCGGCGGGCTGCCTGTCCGGGACACAGGGCATCCGGAGGTCACCGCGCGCACCGAGGAGGCCGCCGTCGTGGTCGAGGACCGGCCCGTCGCTGCGGTCTCGGCCTGGCTGGCCGACGCCCTGGCCCGCTGGGCGGTGGCCGACGGCAACGGGTTCCGCGACGGGTTCTCCGGCCGCCCGCTGCACTGGGACGAGCGCTACGGCCTGATCGCCGACCCGCCCAACACCCCTGTGGCCGACTCCCCGCTGTGGACCGAACCGGTTCCGGAGGAGACCGACCACCAGCTTCTGGTCACGGTCAAGGCCGACCACCCGGCCGTACCGAACCTGGTCCTGGGCCAGACGGTGGAGCTGCTCACCGCGTCCCTGGCCGGGGCCGAGCCCGCCCTGTTCGGTCCCACCGAACCCGCCACCCTGGCCTGGGACACCGGCGCCCTCACGGGCCTGTGCCGGAACCGGTCTCCCCGTCCCTCGTGGCTGGTGTTCACCGGACCACCCGCGCCGGTATACCCCGAGGGCGTACGCGCCTTCCGCGGCACTCTGCGGGTGCGCCGGACACGGGAGAGCGTCCGCGAGACCGTCACGCTCACGGTGAGCCATCCGCCGGGGGACGAACCGGACCTGTCCTCCCTGGTGCCGATCGTGCGGGAGCTGACCGGCCGGGGCGTCCTGCACGTGATGGAGGTGCGCCGCCGCCGGGGCCGCGCGGACCTGACCCGGAGCCCCTACCGGACGGGCGGGCCGACGCCGGTGGGCGTGGCCCTGGGGGTGGAGACCGTCGCTTCCCTGGGAGTCGATCACGCCCTGGACGCACCCGTACGCGCCGTCCCGGTCGGGCCGCCGATGACCCCGGCCGTCTGGTACGACCTCGCCGGTGGCGGCAACCACGACAGCGGGAGTTGGGCGGGCTTCGGCGCGCTCCTGTCCCACGTGGACCCCGGCAGGAAGTCCGGGCATCGGGCATCGGGGCAGGGCGGAGAAGCGGACACGGACACCGTCCCGGTGATCAGGTTCCGGATGCCCGCGACCACCGACTGACCGCAGACGCACCCGAGCTCGCGCGATCAGGAAAGGTTGTTCGACAACAGCCGTCACCACGGTCGAATGGTGACGAAGAGCGCGTCAAGCAGGGGCGTTGAACGGCACCAACGCTTGGGCTTGGCCGGATGTGGGGCTGTCACCCGCCTCTTTCCGGGGCCGCCCCGGTCTCCGTGCGAACCTGGCTGCGCACAGACCTGGTTTTGGCTCAGACCAGACGAGGGGGAGGACAACCGCCCCGCTCTTCGGAAGGAATCCGCCCGTCTCGCCAAGGCGGGATGCGGTGTTCGCCGGGTCCGGGTCGTGGAGAAGCCCTTCCCCGCCTACCTCCTCTGGGAACCGCACTCCCTGCGGGTCCGGGCCCAGCGCGGCGAGGACATCCGCGTCATCTCCCCGGGGCGACTCGCGTCCTTCGAGCGGGACCGCCCCGTTCCGGAGGTCGTCACCCTCGGAGACGAGGTGACCTACAGATCCTCTACGACGCGAAGGGCGTACTCGAAGGGCCGATCCGATTCGCTGACCCTGCCGTCACCGCACAGTACAGGTCGGAAATAGCGGCCCTCCACGCGAACGCCGAGGCCCTGGAGGACTACTTCGTCCGCGAGGTGGGCGGGGCGGAAATCTCCGGTGTCCGATAGAGGCACGCCCCGCCACGGTGAGGAGCCGGAGGAGAATCTGTCCGACGGCACACGGTCGCGGATGGCGGACGTCTCCGGCCATGCGGCACGTGACCGTCCGGCCACAGGACGATCCACAGGAGGTGGCCGAACTCGCCCGGCTGTGCGGACAGCTCCCGCTGGCCCTGCGCATCGCCGCCGAACGCGCGGCGAGCCGCCCCCACATGCCACTGGCCGATCTCATCCAGGTCCTTCGCGACGAATCCTCGCTGTGGGACGCTCTGGCCACCCATGACGGGGAGGAGGCCGGCACGGTCCGTTCCGTCTTCGCCTGGTCCTACAGAGCCCTGCCCGAAGGTGCCGCACGCCTGTTCCGGCTGCTCGGCCTGCATCCCGGCCGGGACTTCACCACCGGAGCCGCGGCGGCGACGGCCGTCTCCAACGGTCTGGACGGCGTCGTCTGGCGGTTTCCCGTCGTTGGGACATCGACACCGCAGCCACCCCGTGGAACGCGAAGAACCACGACTGCCGTGTTAGGAAGGGGCTGTCACGGGCAGTGGTCGTCAACGTCGGTATCCGTGATTTCAGGGGGAGACACATGGCCGCGGAAACCCAGAAACCCGACCTTGTCGAGGTCATCATCTCCGACCACCGCCAGGTCGAACAGATATTCACAGAGCTGGAGGGCCCGCTGTCGCCCGAGGCGCGCAAGCAGCTCACAGAACACGTGATCACCGAGCTGGTGAGGCATTCGGTCGCCGAGGAGCAGCACATGTACCCGGCGGCACGCCGAGTGCTGGACGACGGCGACCGGATCGCCGATCACGAGCTCCAGGAGCACGCGGAGGCCGAGCAGGTGATGAAGGACCTGGAGGGCCTGGACGCCGACGACCCCGAGTTCCAGCGGCTGCTGAACAGGCTGATCTCGGATATCCGCCACCACGTCGAGGACGAGGAGAAGAACCTGCTTCCGCGCCTGCGCGCCGCGTGCACGCAGGAGGAGTTGCGGGAACTGGGCGCCAAGGTGGTCAAGGCCAAGGAGTGGGCGCCCACGCGCCCCCACCCCAGCGCGCCCGACACCCCGCCCGCCAACAAGATCCTGGCCCCGGGGGCGGGGCTCATCGACCGGATGCGCGACGCGCTCTCGGGCCGCAACTCCTGAACACCCGCCGCACGGCCCCGTTTTCGGCACGAGGACGGGGCCGTCGTGTGCGCGCGGCCTGTGGGCTCAGACCTGGTCGGCACGCATGCGGTCCCCGGCGGCCAGGACCGCCTCCTCGCCGCGCCACGCATCGCCCTCCCTCCAGATCACCGACACCCCGGTGGCGCCGAGCAGCGCCAGGACCGACCACTCCTCCTCGGGGGGAGCGGGCAGGACGAGGCACACCCGGTCGGCGTCCGCTCCCCGGGCCCAGCGGGCCTCCAGCGCCTCCAGGGCCGCCCGGCGCAGCCTCCCGTAACCGGTGTCCTCGTCGGGCAGGACCCGGTACAGGACCGACAGGCCGGAGAGTTCGCAGAGCACGTCGCCGCTCTCCTGGTCCTCCGGTCGGCTCCCTGCCCGGTACAGGTCGGCGATGAGGCTGTGGCGCAGGAAGCCGTACACGCTCTGGTCCTGGGCCTCCTCCCGCTGTTCGAGCCCGGCCAGGAACAGGCGCAGGTGCTCGGCCGCGGTGGGGTCCCGGGGCCCGGCCTGCGGCGGAACCGGTGGTGTGGGTGCGCTCATCGGCTGCTCCTCGGTCCGCTCGGTCGTGGTGTCACTGTGCCTTGTGGTGGTGTCACTGTGCCTTGTGAAGGCGCGCTGGGGGATCCGGGAGCTGATCCCCGCCCTGTGCTGGGCCCAGCTGCGTTCGGCGTGCACGGTCTGGTAGTCGACCACCGACGCGGCGGACCGGTCCAGGACCAGCCGGTAGCCGTCGCGCTCCAGGTGCCAGCGGCCGTCCGTGCGCCGGGCCTGCCGCCCCCCGGCCAGGAGGTCGCCGAGCATGGCGCGGATCTCCACCTCGGCCTCCCTGGCCGTGGCCCTGTGGCGGACCGCGAAGCGGGCGCGCGCCGCGGCGCTGACGGTGATCGCGAAAGCCCGCGCGGAAGACCCCAGTCGGGCTCCGGTGTCCAACCCGGCGGGCGAACCCAGTACGGTCGGCTGGTCCTGCGGGCGCCGGGCCCGTCTGGTGCGGTAGCCGTCGCACCCGGGCTGTCGGCACCAGCCGTCCGGGGAGCTCGTGCGGTTGCGGCACCGCTGACCGTCGGCGTGGTGACGGGTGCAGGCCGATCGCGGTCTTGCCGGTCCCCGGACCGCCCTGGACCACCAGCGCCCCCGGCCGGTCGTGGCAGACCAGGTCGAGCTGGTCGCGGTGGATCGTCTCGACGATGTCGCGCATGAGCCCGTCGCGGGAGCGGTCCAGTTCCTGGGGGAGGAACGGGTCCTGGGCCGCGCCCGCCTCCTGCTCCTTCCGGGCCCGGATCGCGGCCGCCACCCGGGTCGGGGAGACCTGGTCCGGAGAGGGGCCGTCGGCTTTCCGGACGAGTTCGTCGTGGTAGTCCACCACGCGTTCGCCGCGGCAGCGCAGGCGTCGGCGGAGCGTCACCACGCCCTTCTCGGTTCCCCGCTCACGGCGCCAGCTGACCGCCGCCGGGCTGGTCCACTTGATGACGAAGACGTTCCCGTTCTCGTCCCGGATGCTTCTGCGGCCCACGTAGAAGGTCTCGTCGCCGCTCTCCTCCTGAAGGTCCACGCGTTGGACGACGAGCTGCTGTCCGCCGAGCTCGTACTGCGCGACCCAGCGTGCGTACTCCTCGTGCTGGGCCACGCTGTCCTTGGCGCTGGCGGCGGCGTCGGCCGTGGCCAGCCGTCGGGTCCGGTCGCGCTGCCGCTCCAGGCAACGGTGGGCCCGGTCCACCGCGGCCTGTTCCTGCTCGATGATCCGTTGGCGGGCGTTGCTCCCCATCTCCTCGCCTCCCTCACGGAGAAAGGTGCGGTGGGCGGCGCCGCGGGGGCGGTGGCGTCACCCTGGTCGGACCGGTCCCGGAACGGTCAGCACGCGGGGCTGGGAGCTCATGTTCGTGAACCCATCCGGTTTCCGGCGCTGTGTGTACTCACGGAAGCAGTATGTTCATGACAGCATAGATTATCCTGTGAATATTGCCAACCATAATAACGAAGAAGTTTTTCGCCGCTGGTGACCAGGTGCGGCCACACCACGGAGGCGCCCTGTTCCAGGCCCTCCAGCGCCGCCAGGTCGAGGATCGCCACGTACTGCCGTCCGGTGCGGATGACGCCTTGTTCACGAAGGAAGGTGTAGGCGTTGTGCACGGAGGTGCGCGACATGCCCGCGAACCCGGCGATCTCGCGCTGGGCCAGGGGGATCCGCAGCAGGCACCCGCGTGTGGCCGGCGCGTCGGAGACGGGTTCGGGCATGGGCTCCCCCATCACGGAGGCGAGGTGGAGCAGGGCGGCGGGCAGCCTGCGCTCGGCGGGAAGGGCCGTCTGCCGCACCCTGATGCGGTCGCCCTTGTCCTGACGCATGAGGGCGCTGTGCCACAGCACGGCCCCCAGGTCGAGTTCGTCGACGACCCTGCGGAAGCGGTCCGCGGGGAGGAAGGCGGTGCTGCTCGGGCACAGGGCCGTCACCGTGGCGTTCCTGGGGCGCTGCGCCCCGGCGAGGACGGACTCCCCCAGCATCTCCCCGCGGGTGCGGAAGGCCAGGGGGACGCAGGAGCCGTCGGCCCTGACGGAGACCACCTTGGCGCGGCCGTTCAGCATGAGGTGCACCCCTCCGCCGACCTCCCCCTGCCGCAGGAGCGCCTCCCCCTGGGCGAACCTCCGCGTCATCGCCGACGCGGTCAACCGCTCCCACTGTTCGTCGGTGACCAGTCCTCCGAAGCCGTGCCTGTCCACGCTCGCGACTCTCCTCTTCCCCGGGGCTGCGGTCGGCAGGGCGATTCTCACCGGTCGTGTCCGCCCGGGCACGGTGGTGGCCGGGTCCGGCCACCACCGGTACGGATGCTGCTGGCGGGCTCCCGAGGCGGAACGCGGAGAACGCGCGCTCCCTCAGGCGACGGCCACGGCGACGGCGAGCTGGGCGACCGCAGCGACCCCGGACACGATGGTGGCGGCGGAGACGACGGCGGGAAGGGCCCTCTTCCAGCTGGCGAAGACCTTGGCTCGGAGCTCTCCCCAACCGCCCGTGCGCACCATCAGTTTCGCCGTCTGCCACCGGTGCTGCTCGATGTGGCACCCCGGCAGCAGCCCCGGGGAGTTGTTGCGGCACCGCGTCTTCTCGCCCCGGTTCCAGGCGCCGCACGGCAGCGGCATCTGGAAGAAGACGTAGAGAACCGAGACCGCGGAGGCGGCCGCGATCCACATCGGCCCCACCTCTGGTAGAAACCATCCAAAAAGGGCAAAAACAATGATCGCCACACCCCAGTAACGCCAGGGGCCGCGCGTTTTCCTCTTGGCCATACCGACAATCCTCAACCGTCCATGCCAATCCCAGCAAGAGTCATATGCCCACGAAAATGGCCGACACAGGACGCGAGCACGGCACATGAAAGAAACAAGGAAAGGGAAAGCCACAGTGACATACCGGCATACCATTTCCTAATATGACAATCCTGAATTTTCCTCTGTTCGATGGATGTGTCACCCTCTGCCCACATCCTCTCGGCAGCCCCGCCCGAGGAGCGAACCGGCAGCGGCAGCGCGGGGAGCGAGGCCACAGCTCGTCCTCGGCCACGCGAACGTCTCAGGAAAAACAACAGCCACAGCATGCACACATTCGGTGACCTCAACCGGCCATGTGGGATTCGGTGAACGAACTTCGGGCAGAAAGCAGGCGAACGCCGACGCGGAACCACGAGGTGAAGCGGTGCCCCGTTCCCCCAGGCCGTCCCCATCCGTCAGCCACGCCCCACCCGATCCCCTCGCCGCCGTACGCGGCCGGATCCTTCTGCATGTCAAGGGCACGGACAACGCACCGCTGGACAGGGTTTCCGCCGAATTCGGAGGTGTGGTGTTCTCCGGAAGGCGCGCACAGGAAAAGGCGAAGGAATTCGTCAGAAGAACGGGTCCTGACTGCCCCGTGGTCCTGGATCCCTCGGCATACGAGGACTTCTACGCGACCCCCGAGGAACCCTTCACGCTCGAACGGCAGCTCCGCATCGACACACGCCAAACCGGCGTCGGAGCGACCCTGGAACAGTTGGCGTCGAACCCCGTCGACCTGGTCCTGACCCCCACTCGGTACCTACGGTGTGACGACGCAGGAGGGCGGGCCCTGGACGAGGCCGTCAGACAGGTGAACGAAACGGACATGCGGGGCGTGGTCTTCGCGGTGCCCGTCGACGCGCGGTGGCTCACCGACCGCCGAAGGCACCTCATCGCCTCCCTGCGGCGTGTGCGTGCGCCCAAGGCACTGATCCTCGGGGACAGCGGGAACCCAGTGGGCTCGGCGATCAGGGCGAGGATGCTGCGGGAGGTCCTCCGCGCCTGTCCGGGGACCGCACTGCTCAGGACCGATCTGACCGCACTGGACGCGATGGCGCACGGGGCGGAGTTCGCCTCCATCGGCGACACCGCCTCGGTCCGCCACGCGGTTCCGCCGGGGAAGCAGGGCGGCGGACCGGGCCCGAAGTCCAGTCCCGACGTCATCATGCCCGTCCTGATGGGCTACTTCCACGGCTCCACCCTCGCCGAACGTCTGCGGGGCTCCCGACCATGTGACTGCCTGCCCTGCGTCGAATGGGGCGAGGCACGCAACAACGGTGAGGTGGGCAGGCCCCTCACCGACTTCCAGGACACCTCCGACACGGAAGGGGCCCACGCCCACAACATGGCGCTCTGGTCCCGGTGGTGGAGGGAACTGCGCTCCGAGCACTCCCCCGAGGGCATGAGGGCGCGGTGGCGGGGAATGTGTCAACGTGCCCATCTCGAATACGAGTGGCACAACAGGGCGATCTCCCCCAGGCAGGACACGTTCACGGTCTCGGACGCGCTGGGCTACTGGGCGGGAAACAGGGACGAGGAATTTCGCTCCTCCACGGCCCGGTGAACGCGCTCGGCGAGGCGCCAGTGAAGCGCTGCGGCGGACTCGGGAACCTCCGTGCGGGGCTTCACCAGAACCCTCACCCCATCGCCGTCGAGCTCCGCCAGCCCAACCCCGTAGAAGTCCGCCTCCCAGCACGCCCGTTCCCGGTCCTCACCGAGCGGTGGACACACGGCCGTGCGTGGCGCGACGGGGCCGAGCACGCAGGCCCGGTCGAGTGCGTCGAGCCATCCCTCCCCCCGGGTGACGAGCAGGTCCAGCCGCACGGGGGTGTCCGCGATCCGAAGAACCCGCCCGCTCCTGCGTGACCGCGTCCACGCGGGAAGTGCGGGGAGGATGCGCTGTTCGCGTTCGGTCAAGGCGTCGACCGGAACCCACTCCCCCAGGGGGAGCGCCTGGAGCACCTGGTAGAGCCCCAGGCGCGAGCCGAGCAGCCTGCCGCCCGCACGTAGCCTGCCCTGTTCCGCGACGGGACGGTACACGGCCGTGACCGCACCGCCGCGCACGCACAGGTCCACGGCCCGCGCCTCCGCGGAGCCGACGAGCGCACGAACGTGGTGAGACCGGAGTTCCATCCCACCGATGGTGGCAGAGAACCCGTGCCCTGTCCGTGGTTGTCCACAGGCGTGGTCGTCAAGCGCGGCGGGAGCGCATACCGGTCACCGGAGCGGCGAATCCGAGGGGGTCCTAGAGACGGCGCGTGCCACTGTGGGCTCCACGTCACCGTCGCCAGGGGGCTGCCCCCTGTTCCGGGGATCAGTATCGGCGTCGGAGGCGGCACGGGTCACCGGTTGGACGGTGAGCCGCAGCACTTCTTGTACTTGCGCCCCGATCCGCACCAGCAGGACTCGTTGCGGCCGGGCGGCCACGACCGCAGCCTCGGGTCGTCCGCGGTGAGCTCCAGGTCCGCCCAGGTCAGGGCAGTGTCACTGTCCGCCGGGTCCAGACCGGAGCGTTCGGCGAACTCCGCGACCTCCTCCACGCCGTGCAGCACCACGCTCCGCGGCGTTCCGGGGTGTTCGCGGTCCCGCTCCCGCAGGCTCCGTTCGGCGGCGCGGTAGTAGGCGTCGGCGTCGTGCTCGGCGGTCTCCCCCGTGAGCAGTCCCCGGCTACGGGCCCCGTCGAAGGCCTCACGGGAGTAGAGCGCCTCCACCTCCCGGTCCGGGCCGTCCTGCTCCGGCCAGCCCTCCTCTTCGTAGGGCGGTCCCAGCGCGCCCTCCGCCTGCCGTTCGGCCACGACCAGGGCCACCTCGTCGTGGCCGTCGTGCGGCAGGCCCAGCTTCATCCGCGCCAGCAGACGGCTGACGAGCGGGGACAGGGAGAGGTCGTCCTCCCCCGCGAGCTCCTCCGGCGGCTCGGCGAGCAGTTGCCGGGCGGCGATGTTGAAGCAGCGCAGCGCCTCGTCCCAGCGCTCCAGCTCCCGCAGGTACTCACCGAGCAGGTCGGCGGGCCCCTCGCCCAGGTGGCCGGGGCGCAGCAGCTCGGAGGTGACCCGTTCCGCCTCGGCCCTGTCCTGCGGATCCTGGCTCTTTCGCAGGAGGTCGGTCAGTTCGACGGAGGCGTACTGGCCGTCCTCCGAGGTGGGAGGGTGCTCGCGCACGGTCTCCAGCAGGCGGCGGGCCTGGTCGTCGCGCCCCGCACGGCGCAGTTCCACGGCGGAGTCCATGAGGACCTCCCCGGTGTCGTCGGGGTAGGCGTTCAGCTCCTTCAGGACGCGGCCGGGCAGGTCCAGTTCCCGGAGCGCGGCCATCAGGGGCGCTTCATCACCGGTCCGGGAAGTGGAGAGGTCGTGGTCGTTCATGGCCACCAGGGTAGAAGCCGCTGGCACACCGGACGGCACGTTTCCCGGAACCAGGGGGTAAGCAGGCGCGCTCCCGACAGCACACGACCAGAACCAAAGCATTCCAGTGCGGTGTGCGGCCGGGCGCCGTCGTCGGGTGCGCGGGGCGTTCGCCTCAGTACGGCCGGTGGGACGCGTGGCCTCCAGCGGCATCGGTGGCTTCGAACCAGTCCTTGGCGGCCCGCGTCTCGGCGAGGACCAACGCGACCACCACGAGGGCGAAGCCCAGAAAACCGGAGCCTTGTACGACGTTCATCAGCGTTCCGACGACGGCCATGACCAGCGCGACACGGAGCAGGGTCTGGGTCTTTCGACCACCCGCTCCCATCCGCACGGCGGCGGTGGTCTCCAGAGCCAGGACGCCTACGGCGAACAGCATCCCCAGGATGAAGAGCCCCATGGGAGTTCCCGTCGCTCCCACCACCCGGGTGAGGGACATCCCGGACGCGGACAGGAGCGCGAAGAGGGACACCAGTCCGAATGCGGCTATCGCGACGTGGATGAACAGGATCACCCGGACGGCGGTGAGCTGGCCTGGCACAGGGGGATTCACGAGGGCTCCTCGGAGATCGGCGTTCACGGAACTTTCGTGTCCGCCGCGCAACGATACAGAGCTCCGCGGGGGAGCCCCCATCGGAGTCCGCTGGGAGCGGCCAGGGCCGCCCTCACTCCGCCTCGTCGTCCAGCTCCTGCCAGCGCACGGACGAGACCTCCGGTTCCAGGCTGAGCCTCCTGACCAGCTGCTCCACGGCCTCGTCCTGGTGTCCGGCCGCGAAGATGTCGGCGTACACGGACACCAGGTCCTCGTCCTCGTCAAGGTGGCGGCAGTCCAGGGAGCGCAGTGTGAACTCGGTTTCGGACAGCGCCTGGAGCAGCAGGGCCCGTACGTGGGGGTCGTGGACGTCCGTGCACACGATCCGGACCCGGTAGACGATCTCGCCGTCCTTGGAGTTGACGGGAGAGCTCTTCTGCAACCGCCGGGCCACCGGGCGCAGCAGGACGTTGGCGGCCACCACCGCCACCGCGCCCATCGCCGCGACCAGGTAGACGCCGCTTCCGGCCAGGACGCCCACGGCGGCGGCGCACCAGATCGTCGCGGCCGTGTTGATGCCGCGGATGTTGATGCCGTCGCGCAGGATGACGCCCGCGCCGAGGAAACCGATACCCGACACCACCTGGGCCGCGATACGCGTGGGGCTGACCTCGTCGACGGCGTAGGCGGCCAGCAGGACGAACAGCGCCGACCCTACGGCGACGAGCGCGTTGGTGCGCAGGCCCGCCATGCGGGCCCGCCACTGGCGTTCGACACCGACCAGCGTGCCCAGGCCGAACGCGCAGCCGAGCCGGAGTGCGGCCTCCCACCATTCCAGCATCCGCCCACTCCCCCCACAGGTCGCCCGTTCGGTCCGCTTCGGAGGGTCCGCAGCGCCAGAACGCCGACACGTCCGGGACATCGCGCCCATCCCACCGGATACTGGACACGGCTACCCGCCCCTCCCCCGCGTACACCCGTTCTTCTGTGAAGGCGCCCAACCACCACGGACCACCAGACCAGAAGCCCGCGAACAGGGTTTTCGCCAGGCGCGTGTGTATAGTCGTGACCGGTCTGCTGTCGTCCCGGATGGGTGGGGAAGCCATGGGCACCGGTGAGGTGGAGGTGAGCTCGGCCGACATCGCCAGGATCGCGGGCGTGAAGCCGACGGCGGTGAGCAACTGGCGGCGCCGCCACGACGACTTCCCCAGGCCGGTGGGGGGCACCGACCGCAGCCCCCGGTTCGACCTGGGGCAGGTGGAGGAGTGGCTGTCCACCCACCGCCAGGTCCCGAGCATCGACCCCGACCAGCGCCTGTGGCAGGCGCTCGACTCCCTGCGCGCCTCCGTCCCCGTGGACGCGGTGCTCGTCCAGGCCGGGGTGCTGCTGTGGCACCTGAGCCGCGACCCCGAAGCCGGGGAGCAGGACGGACCGGCGCTGGCGGTGCACGCGTGGTGGAGTTTCGAGGATCTCCTCGAAGGCGCGGGTCTGACCGCTCTGTCCGAGCACCGCCCCGAACCCGTTCCGGGGGCCCAGCTGGCGCCGCTGGCCGACGCGGCGGTGCGCGCCGCGCGGGAGAGCGATCCGCGGACCGCCTTCGAACACCTGCTCAGCCGCCTGGACCAGCGCTCCCCCTCCGGCTCGCACACGGTCCCGCCCGAGTTGGCCGACCTCATGGTGAGTCTGGCCGGAGTCGGAGTCGGGAACGCCGGAACCGGCCCCGAAGACAGCGGGGGCGGTGGCACCGGGGCCACCGGGGACGGGGACGCCGGAACCGGCCCCGAAGACACCGTGGCCGCGGAGGGGAGCAGCGCCGGGAACGGGGACGGCCTCACCAGCACCGTGGCCGACCCCGCGTGCGGGCGGGGCGGGCTGCTGCTCGCCGCCGCGCGCGGCGGGCGGCGCGCCCTGCTGGGACAGGACCGGGACGCCGCCTCGGTGTGGCTGGCCGCCCTGCGCCTGGCCTTCGCCGGGGCCCTGACCGAGGGCACGGACCTGCGGGTGGCCGACGCGCTGCGCCTCCCCGCGTTCGCCCCGACCACACCGGACGGCGCGGACGGCGCCGACGCGGTCGTGTGCGCGCCGCCGTTCGGTGAGCGCAACTGGGGCAATGAGGAACTCGCGGAGGACCCCCGGTGGACCCACGGGGTCCCCCCGCGCCTGGAGTCCGACCTGGCCTGGGTCCAGCACTGCCTGTCCCTGATCCGTCCGGGCGGATCGGCGGTCGTGCTGATGCCCCCGGGCGCCGCCCAGCGCCCCTCGGGTCGGCGCATCCGCCGGTCGCTGCTGCGCGCGGGCGCCTTCCGCGCGGTGCTCTCGCTCCCGCCCGGGTTCGCGGCCCACTACGCCGTTCCCCTCCAGCTGTGGGTGCTGCGCCGCCCGGAGCGGGACGCGGTTCCCGCTCCCGTGCTGCTCGTGGACACCGCCCCCCACGAGCCCGGGCAGACCTCCGCGCAGGGCGAGGTCCTCGGCCGGATCGACCGGCTCTGGCGGGAGTACCTGGCCGATCCGGAGGACTTCGCCGAGCATCCGGGGGTGGCGCGGACGCTGGAGGTGGTCGACCTGCTGGACGAGGACGTGGACCTGACCCCCCGCACACGCCTTCCGGTTCCGCGCGCCGCGGCGGGAGACCTGGACCTGTTCGCCGAGCGGCGCACGCGCCTGGAGGGCGCGCTGCGCACACTGCGCACGCTCCTGCCCGAGGCGCCTGGGGTCGAGCCCGACGGCGAGGCGGTCGGGGTGGTCACGCTGGGCGAGCTGGCCCGGGCCGGGTCGGTGACGATCCGGCGGCCCCTCCCCCGGCGTTCGGCGGAGGAGGCGGGCCCGCGCGTCAGCGCCAGGGTGGTCACCGGTGAGGACGTGGCGCGGGGGGCGGGGGCCTCGCGCACGGAGGAGGTGGACGCCGACCCGATGCGCAATCCCCCGATCCAGGAGGGCGACGTCCTCATCCCGGCGTTGGCGCCGAGGCCCGCCGCGCGGGTGGCGACCGGGAACGACGCGGGCGCCTACCCCGGTGGCGGCCTGTACGTGGTGCGCACGAACCCGGGCGCGGTCGACCCGTGGTTCCTGGCGGGGTTCGTCACCAGCTCCGGGGAGAGCCAGAACATCACCCGGGTGAGCAGCAGCATGCGGGGTCACCTGAGGATCGATCCGTCCCGGATGCGGCTTCCGGTGCTGCCCGTGGAGGAGCAGAGGCGGTACGGGGAGCTCTTCCAGAAGGTGGCGCGGTTCCGGGAGGCCCTGCTGGAGTTCCAGGGGTGGGGCGAGGAGCTGGCCGGCCAGGCCGTCGACCTGGTCGCCGGGCGGTGGGAGACCTCTTCCTAGCGGCGGTAGGGAGCACCGGCCCGCTCCTTTGGACAGGGGCATCGCAACAGATCCTGGAAACCACCCGAGGTCCATCGGTCCAACATGAGCAAGCGGGGCGCGGACGGCCGGGTCCCGCACCGGGCCGACGGAAAGGTGCTCAAAGGCCCCGGATACCGGCCGCCGGTCCTCGACGGCATCGTCGCATGACCGACGGCCGAGATTCACGTCGTGGATGCGCCACCCGCCGCGCGGCGGAACCTCGTCGCGAGGCGATCGAACGCCGCCGCGAGCTCGTCCCCGTCGGTCACCTCGATGTCGACGTCGAGCTGTGTCATCCACAGCGCGAGCCGGTCCGGGTCGTCGGAACCCAGCTCGACACGGCACGTGGACTCGTCGATCACCTCGATATCGACCGGGACGGGGATCTTCGCGGCGACCCTGGCGGCGGGAGCATGCACGAGTACCCGGGCGCGGTACTTCCAGGCCGCCCTGCTGACGCGTCCGACGACGTACTCGACGGCATCGTCCCCCGGGATCACGCGCGGCTGGAACCGCGCACCCGTCGGTGCGTGCGCAACCATGCGGTCGACACGGAAGATCCGCCAGTCGTCACGGTCGAGATCCCACGCGAGCAGGTACCAGAGCGGCCCCCAGCTCACCAGCCGTCGCGGTTCGGTGTGGCGGGCCCCTTCACTACCCCCGGGCTTCGTGTATCCGAACCGGAGCCGTTCGTGGCCGCGGATCGCGGCAGCGACCGCGCCGAGAACCGAGAGGTCAAGCGGTGGTTCAGCCCCTGGAACGACGCTCGTCGCCTCGCGTACCGCCTCGACGCGCCGACGCAGGCGCGAGGGCAGCACCTGCTCCAGCTTCGCGAGCGCGGTGAGCGATGTCTCTTCGACGCCGAGCCTTCGGGTCGCGACCACACCTAGTCCGACCGCGACGGCGACGGCCTCGTCGTCGTCGAGCAGCAGTGGGGGCATCGCCGCCCCTGCGGCCAGCCGGTACCCGCCCGCGACGCCGGGGCGCGCGTCCACGGGATAGCCGAGCGACCGCAGCTTGCCGATGTCGGCGCGCACGGTCCTCGTGCTCACACCGAGCCGACCGGCGAGCTCGGAGCTCGTCCAGTCGCGCTTGAGCTGGAGCAATGACAGCAGTTCGAGCAGGCGGGCCGAGGTCTCCAACATGTTCCCCATCATTTCGGCAATCGCGGAAGCTCACCTGCCGCATTGCCTGGAAACGTCGGTGTCTTGACTTCCTCTCCTGCCGGAAGGCAGGAGATTCCGGAACCACCTACCGGTGGTTCGAGGCCAAAGCCTCGTCACGGGTCGCCCCGTGGCCTTCCTGCTTCGACGCCGACCGCCCCGTCCGGGAGGACTCCCGTTGAGGTCTCACACCAGCTCCCGCCCCTACTGTGTGGGCTTCGCCATGATCACACAGCGGGGGCCCGACCCCAACCGCCAGCCCGGCGGCCCTGAGATTGTTCGCCGCGTTCACATCGCGGTCATGGGTCACCCCACAACCGGGACAGGCCCACTCGCGTACGCGCAGCGGCAACGACACGTGCACGTACCCGCACCCGGGCGTCGAACACGCCTTGGAGAAGGGGAAGAACCGGTCCACCACGACCAGGTCCCGCCCGTACCACTGCGCCTTGTACTCCAGCATCGTGCGCAGCTCACGCCAGGCCACATCCGAGATCGCCCGGGACAGCCTGCGGTTCCTGACCAGATTGCGCACCGCCAGGTCCTCGATCACGACCACTTGGTTCTCGCGGACGAGTCGAGTAGTGAGCTTGTGCAAAAAGTCGCGCCTGCGGTCGGTGATACGGGCGTGCACCCGTGCCACCTTGCGGCGGGCCCTGTCCCGGTTCGCACTGCCCTTGGCCTTACGGGCCAGCGCCCGCTGAGCCCGGGCCAGCTTCGCTCGGTCGCGTTGCTCGTGGCGGGGGTTGGCCACCTTCTCCCCCGTCGACAACG
The DNA here is from genome assembly GCF_965343085.1 of Nocardiopsis synnemataformans. Classification (NCBI taxonomy): domain Bacteria; kingdom Bacillati; phylum Actinomycetota; class Actinomycetes; order Streptosporangiales; family Nocardiopsidaceae; genus Nocardiopsis; species Nocardiopsis synnemataformans. Next base: position 72,067 of record NZ_CBDRFA010000019.1, read on the forward strand.
CCACCAACGACGTCACACCCATGTCGACGCCAACCGCGTCGCGAGTGGCCGGAGCCGATGTGATGGTGTCCTCGCACAGGAGCGAGACGAACCAGCGCCCGGCAGCGTCACGCGACACCGTCACCGTCGACGGACGGGCCCCTTCGGGCAGGGGCCGCGACCACACGACGTCCAGGGGCTCGGCCATCTTGGCCAGGGTCAACTGCCCGTCGCGGTAACGGAACCCGGACCGGGAGTACTCCGCCGAGGCCCGCGACGTCTTCTTCGACTTGAACCGCGGGTACTTCGTGCGCCGGTCGAAGAAGTTCCGAGAAGCGGTGTGCAGGTGGCGCAGCGTCTGCTGGAGCGGGACGCAGGAGACCTCGGTGAGGAAGGACAGCTCCTCCGTCTTCTTCCAGGCGGTCAGCATCGCCGAGGTGTGAGAGTAGCCCACCAGCTCCTGACGCTGCTGCCAGGCGGCGGTGCGTTCGGCCAGAGCGCGGTTGTAGACCAGGCGCACACACCCGAACGTGCGCGACAGCTCAATCGCCTGTGCGTCGGTCGGATAGAAGCGGTACCGAAACGCCCGCTTCACGCTCTTCCTGGTCATGGCACACACCGTAGCGACCGCCTTGCGATCGCGTGAGGAAAATCCAACAGAAAGTGACAGAAAGGAGAGAGCGTGTCCTCCCCGCCCTGAAGGACGGGGTACCCACGCCCAACAAACAGATGAACGAGAACAACGCACTCACACCGTTCCGCGTCGACATCCCGCAGGCCGACATCGACGACCTGCGCAACCGGCTGGCACACACACGCTGGCCGGTCCCCGTACCGGGCCGAGACGATCGCACCGACTTCAGCCGCGGCATCCCGCTGGTGTACCTGAAGGAGCTCGCCGAGTACTGGCGCGACGGGTTCGACTGGCGTGCGCAGGAGGAGAAGCTCAACGAGTACGGACAGTTCACGACGGTCGTCGACGGCCAGACGTTCCACGTCGTCCACGCGCGATCGACGAACCCGGAGGCCACCCCGCTGATCCTGAACCACGGCTGGCCGGGCTCGTTCGTCGAGTACCAGCGACTCATCCCGCTGCTGACCGATGAGTTCCACGTGGTCATCCCGTCGCTGCCCGGCTTCGGGTTCTCCACCCCGCTGTCAGGGACCGGCTGGGAGCTGGCGCGGACGACGGAGGCCTACGCCGAGATCATGACACGTCTGGGCTACGAGAGGTTCGCGGCCCACGGCACCGACATCGGTGCGGGCACCGCCGGCCGCCTCGCGGCGCTCCACCCGGAGCGCGTCATCGGCACGCACATCGGCAGCGACCCCCGGTGGCTCGGGTTGATCGGCGACAAGTTCCCCTACCCCGACGGTCTGTCCGATGACGAGATGACCCAGATCGAGGCGGTGCGCGCCGAGGGCGCGGCCGAGCGCGGGTACCTGGCGATGCAGGACCACCGCCCCGACACGATCGGCGCGGCGCTCACCGACTCGCCGGTCGGTCAGCTCGCGTGGATCGCCGAGAAGTTCAAGACCGGGACCAGCGGCGCCTACCGGACGCCGGACGAGACGGTCGACCGCGACCAGCTCCTCACGAACATCAGCCTGTACTGGTTCACCCGCAGCGGCGCGTCGAGCGCGCAGTTCTACTACGAGTCCGAGCACTCCGGAATCGATGTGGTCATGGCCTCCGGCGTGCCGTCCGGATGGGCCGTGTTCGACACCCACCCGCTCATGCGCCGCGCGATGGACCCGTGGAAGGCGATCGGCCACTGGAGCGAGTTCGCCGAGGGCGGTCACTTCCCCGCGATGGAGGAGACGGAGCTGCTCGCGGACGACATCCGCACCTTCTTCCGTGGCGTTTCCTGACTCCGCGTCAGGGCCTGGGGCCACGAGGACCCGTTCGAGGCCCAGCCGGTCCGGCACGTCCAGGACCTCGTCGACCTCGAACCCGGCGGCGTTCAGCGGCGCCTCGATCTCGTCCCGCTCGTGAAACCGCGGGATCGAGACCGGGGTGACCGCCTCGCCGTCGGGCAGGATGCCGGGCGGGAAGCGGTAGGGGCACCGGACCGCCGTACGCGCCGCGGCCCCGTACGCGCCGCGGCCCCGTACGCGCCGCGGCCCCGTACGCGCCGCGGCTCCGTACGCGCCGCGGCTCCGAAGCGTCGAACCGCGCTGGGAGCCGCCCGCGGCCCGACCCTCGGCTGCTCCCCCAGGCCGTAGCCGGGAGACACCGGCCGCCCGGGAGACGCGTGCGACGGGAACGGCGGGTCAGGAGCCGTCCGTGACGCGCCTGCCGTCCCCGTCCTTGACGATGGTGAAGGAGTCCACGGCCTGGCCGTCGACGGTACGGGACCGGTACTCCAGGGTGTCGCCGTCCACCGAGACCGTCTGGAAGGTCTGGGTGTCGGTGCGCTGCACGCGCACCTCGGCGCCGTGGTCGGTCCAGTTGTCCTCGGCCGCGTCGTACGTCTTGGGGCCGGTCACCGCGACCACGTGGACCGGGCCGGTGTGCGTGTCGGGGTCGTCGGTCCGGTGCTCGGTCATGTTGCCGCGGGTGTAGGAGTGGTCGTGTCCCTGGAGGACCAGGTCCACGTCGTACTCCTCCAGCACCGGCAGCCACGCCTCGCGCAGCGGTTCGTTGTCGCGGTCGGGGTCGGCGGAGAAGACCGGGTGGTGGAAGGTGACCACGGTCCACTCGCGGGGGTTGTCGGCCAGCACCCGCTCCAGCCACCGCCGCTGTGTGTCCAGCCACCGCCCGGCCTCGTCCTGGGGCACCTCGCGGTAGTTGGAGTTGAGCACCACGAACCGTACGCCCTGGTAGTCGGTGTGGTAGACCGTCCCGGCCAGGTCCGCGCCCCGGCCGGGTCCGTTGCCCGCGCCGGGGAACTGCGGGACCCAGTGTTCGCTCAGCCCGTCGTCGTACTCGTGGTTGCCCGGCGTGGCCACGTGGTTCATGCTCCCGGTGGCCGGGCCGAAGGCGTCGAACCACTCGTCCCACTCGGAGCCGCTGTCGGCCGAGTCGACCAGGTCGCCGGAGTGCACGGCCAGCTCGGCGTCGGGTGCGGCCTCCAGTCCGGCCCTGATGACGGGGGCGGCCTCGTCGGTGATGTCGTTCTGGATGTCGCCGAAGTACAGGAAGCTGAAGGGCTCGGCACCCTCGGCGGCGGTGGTGAAGGTGCGCCAGTCGCTCACCGATCCCCCCGTGTCACCGCCGTCGCCGCCTCCGCCCTCGCCACCACCGCCGCCGTCCTCGCCACCGCCGTCCTGGCCGATCCGGTAGCGGTAGGCGGTGTCCGGTTCCAGATCGGTGGCCGTGGCCGCGAAGGTGGAACCGGGCTCCTCTCCTCCGGTGGCCTGCCCCGGGATCCGGACGGGTTCCGCGGATCCGTCCTCGGGACCGATCTCCAGGAAGGCCTCCTCCGCACCGAAGGCGCGCCAGGTCACGGCCTGGGAGGTGCTGGGGTCGGCGGTGGGTGAGAGGAGGACCCGGTCGACGGGCTGCTCGGGCGGGGCCTCGGGGGTGCAGGCGCACAGCCCGACCGCGAGGACCGCGCCGCTGAGGGCCGCGAGCACGCGGGACGGAGCGTCGGGCATGAGGGGACCTGTCCTTTCTGGCGGCGGAGCGGTGCCGCGAGTGTGGAGGGGCGTCGGGGGAGCCGCCGACGCGGCGGCTCCCCCCGGTCTCCCTGTCCAGCTACCCGGCCAGGGAGTTGAGCATGGGCCCGAACTCCTCGTCGGAGGTCAGCAGTGAGACCGACCTGTTCTCGTGGTCGATCCTGGCCCCCACGGGACGCAGGTCGGGCGGCGTGCCCTGCTCGCGCGAGCGCGAACCGGGGTGCCACCAGTAGAGCTGGGCGCTGACGGGCTTGTCGCCGTCGGCGGTGAACCGCTCGGCGATCTGCTGCATGTGGTCCATGGCGGCGATCGGGTGGCCCTGCCCCAGGGGGTGGGCGAGGAGCACCTCGGGGACGGGGAAGGCCACGAGCGCGCCGTGCGGCAGGTCGCCGAGGTAGCGGTCGAGGGCGTGCGCGTGCGCCGCCACGTAGGGGTGCTGGCCGCCGATGTGCACGATGCGCGCCCCGTTGACCTCGTGTTCGCTGACCTCGACGGTCTCGGCCACGGAGGCGGCCACGGCCTCGGCGAAGACCTCGCCGTCGGGGCGGCCGGAGCGCTCGTGCACCTGCCGGGGCAGCGGCCGCAGCGAGTCGGAGGCGTCGACGACGACGGTCTGCCACAGCCCGGGGGCGATCTCGCGGGTCAGGAGGGAGTCCAGCACCCCCTCGGGAAACGCGGAGGCGGGGTAGAGGCGCGCCCGCAGCCGTCCGTCGGTGTCACCGCCGCCCTGCCCGGTGGCCTGGCTCAGCTGTTCGACGGACGTGCGCGCGAACTGGGCGGTGTTGTGCGCGATCTGCTCGGGGGTGGCCCCGTTCAGGGCGGCGCGCAGCCCGCTGATGTCGGCGCTGGCGTGGTTGCCGTCGGGCAGTGTCACGACGAGCGTGTCGGCGCCCTGGAAGGCGGCGCTCACCCCGGCCTCGGCGAAGGCCGCCGCCAGGGAGGAGGCCACCGTGTCGTCGGGGTCCGCCGGGGAGGGAACGCCGGCCGGGTCAGCTGCCAGGGCGGGGTCCGCGTTCCGCGTACCGGCGGAGGACGCGTCGGCGGAGGACCCGCCGGCGGCCTGCTCACGCTCCCGCGCGGCGCGGGCCATGAAGTCCGCGAAGTGGGCGGCCAGGTCGGTCCGCTGCTCGTCCGTGGCGATGGCGGCCTGGTCGAAGGTGTCCCTCATGTCGGCCTCCATGAGGACCGTGCCCCCGGAGTCGAACACGCGCAGGTGGGTCGGCGGCAGGAAGTCGGCGCGCAGCCCCTCCCGCTCGCACGCCCGCACCAGGGCCGCGCCGAACTCCTCGCGTATCCGCTCGGGCTCCAGTTCGCGCGCCTGCTCCAGCCTGGCGCCGAGCCAGCCCGGGATCCGGTCGTGCGAGCGCGGGAAGCGCTCCAGTTCCTGGGCGTAGACGAGCGGGCTCGTCCCGGGCGGCAGGTCGGGCTCGGTGTCGTGGTTGTACTCGACGTTGAACTGGTGCGAGTGGTGGACCGAGAGGATCACGGAGAGCCAGGTGCCCCCGCCCTCCTGGAACCCGGACCGCTTGAGCGCGTCGACGAGGTCGTCGACGCCGTCGGGCACCTCCAGCTGCCGGACCTGGCCGTCCGCCTCCTGGACGGCGAGCATGTCGCTGCGGTGGGCGCCGATCACCCTGGCCAGGTAGGTGAGCTGTTGCCAGCCCTGCGGGACGACCGCGACCAGTCGCCCGGCGAGGTCCTGGAGGATCTCGCCCTGTTCCAGGGGGCCGGGAGGTTGGGGAGTCATGTGGGGCTCCGTGTCCGTGTGGGTGCGTTCGGTCGGTTGCGCGCTCCCTTCCTATCGTGTCGGGGGGGCAGAGCGTGACCTCGCCCGCACCTGACGCTGTTCGCAGCGCACCACCGCACGGAACGCCCTCAGTCCGCGAGCGCGTCGAGGTAGACCCAGGCGCCCTCGTGGCGGACGAAGCGGCTGTTCTCGACGAGCGCCTCCTCGCGTGCTCCCTCGCGGTACGACGCCCGGAAGGCGACCGTGCCCTCGTTGTGGAACGGGGTGCCCCCGGTGGTGGACAGGATCTCCAGGCGCACCCACTCGGTGCCGGGGTCCAGGTCCAGGCGCCGCGGTCTGGTGCTCGGGTGCCAGGTCCGCAGGAGGTGGTCGCGGTCGCCGACGGCGAAGGCGCTGTAGCGCGAGCGCATGAGCTGTTCGGCGGTGGACGCCGTGGCCCGGCCGCTGTGCAGGCGGCCGCAGCAGTCCCGGTAGGCCGCGGGGCCGCCGCAGGGGCAGGGCGCCTCGGGGTCGGCCGAAGGCTGTGGCGGGGACGTGCGGTGGCGGGTTCTGCGCTGCGACATGCCCTCCATTGTGGCCTCCGGCGTCCCCATGCGGTGACGTGCTCCTCCCCCGGGGGGACGGGCCCCGGGCTCAGGCGCGGCCCGAACCGTCGGAGCCGTCGGAGAGGGGCCGCGTCAGGCCGGTCGGCGGCGTTCCGCCCCGGACGTCCTGGCCGGTGAGGGCGGAGTGCACCTCGGCCGCCACGGACTCGACGGTGTCCACCCCGTACCGCATTCCGTCGTTGCCGTCGGTCAGGACCACGATGTCGTAGTCGCCGACCGGGGTGCCACGGAAGCCGCCGATGCTGTGCACCCGCCAGAGGTTCGTGTCGGTGTGGGGCAGCCAGCCGTTCTTGAGGTACGCCTCGGCGTCGGCGGGCGCGCCCGAGGGCACGCCCCAGCGCTGTTCCTCGGTCACGTCGCCCATGAGGCCGCGCGCGAACTCGCGCTCCTCCTGGCCGAGCACGTCGTTGTCCGTGCGCAGCAGGCGGAGCAGGGTGAGCTGGTCGGAGACGGTGATCCCCATCAGTCCGACGTAGCCCTCGGGGTCCGGTCTCGTGGCGTCCATGCCCGCCAGGTCGAGGAAGCGCTGGACGCGCTCGGGGCCGATCCGGTCGCGCAGCTCCGTGGCCGCGTCGTTGTCGGAGACGGTGATCATGTCGGTCGCCAGGTCCTTCTCCTCGGCGGTGAGTTCCCGGTCCTCGTCCATGGCGGTGCGCAGCAGCGCGCCGAGGACGACGACCTTGCCGACGCTGGCCGCGTCGAACTCCGCGTCGGGGTCGAGGCCGCAGGTGAGGTCGCCGCCGTGCGCGAAGACTCCCACGGCGATCGTCCCCTCCCGCTCGTCCGCCCGCTGACGGATCCGTTCGTCGAGCCGTCGCGCGACGTCGGGGTGCGACTCGGAGGCGCAGATCGGCTCCTGCGCGAAGGCGGCCGTCGGCGGCACGGCGGCGGTCAACCCGGCGGCGAACGCCGCGGCGAGGACCACGGCGGCGGACCGTGCCGGACGTCGGTGCCCGGTGGGCGTGCGGTCGACAGGCATGGAAGGAGTTCTCCCTCGTTCGGCGGAGCGGGGCGGCGGAGCGGGGCGCGGACAGGGCCATCCATCACTCTGGATGATCACTCGGACACACAGGGCAACCGATCGGCGTCCTTCGATTCTCGGTGCCCGCGCTCCGCCACGCGTGAGCGACACGGGCTCCGTTCCCGCCCCTCCGCGTCCACCCCTCCGGAGCAGCGCGCCGGGGCCGGTCGCCGTGCCCGGCGCACGTGTCTCCCGTCTGGGACGCGACCTCCGGCACCTGTCACCGACCCGGGATCTCGGAAAGCGCGGAATCCGGGGCCTCCCGTCCGAGAGATACGGATCAAGGGGCAGCGCACCGGGCTGGTCACCGCTTGGCGGCGGTTTCCGTCAACCGCCCACATCCGGTGTGGCGTTGTGCTTGCATGTGACCCCGCGCTCTGCTCCTCCCCCGTACAGCACAGCCGCCAGGAGGCCCCGTGACAGGACCGGACCGACACCGAACCGGTCAGGCAGCGTCCGCCCCCGGCCCGTCCGACGGTCCTCGCGACGTGTCCGCCCCGGGCGGACGGAGCGGGCGGACGACGGAGGCCGTGTGATGTCCGGCCCGACGTCCGGCTTCTCCTGGCGCGCCCGCCTGTCCGTCATGGTGGAGAGGGACGGCGAGGAGGCCGAGGCTCCGTTGGGCGCGGCGTTCCTCGTCGGCTCCCGCCACGTAGTCACCTGTGCCCACAACCTGGAGGGGCTCGGTGAGGAGACGGACGTGCACGTGTGCTTCCCCCTCCCCGGCAGGAACGGTGTCCACCGGTTCGCCCGGATCGCGGTGCGCGCGAACTGGCGCGGCGGGGAGCCCGACGTCGCCGTCCTGGAGCTGGACGAGGACACCGACATCCGCCCCGCCCTCCTGGCCTCTCCCCACGCGCTCCTGCCCCCCGGCGTCGGGCCCGCCGCCGGGGCCACCGGCACCGGACACGGCAGGATCGAGGTGGCCGCTCTGGGTTTTCCCACGTCGGAGGCCGGGGGGACGTCCCCGGACGACCGGTCTCCGGAGCTGGTCTTCAACGACCACGACGGGACCGTGCTGGACCTGTTCACCAGGCAGGACAGGCACCTCACCCAGGACAGGTGGCAGGTCACACTCGCCTCCGACGATCCGGGGACGATCAGCCACGGGTACAGCGGCGCGGGCGCCTACCTCACCGGAGCGTGGTGGCGGGGCTGGGAGGAGGACGACCGGCACGTCGTCGGCATGATCAGCACCGGAGACCGGCGTGTCAGGGGCCGCAGCGGCACGATGATCCCCCTGTCGGCGATCGGCCGCGTGTGGGAGGAGATCGACGACCACATCGACCTGGGCTGGTTCACCCCGGACGCCCGCAGGCGACTGCGCCGGATCGTCACCGGGCTCGGCGACGAGGTCGACTTCCGCGGGGTCCACGGACTCTGCTTCCCCCACTTCCAGCACGACCCCGTCGACGTCGCGCCCGCCACGCCCTGGCAGTGGGTCCGCCACACCGCCGAGAAGGGCCTGTCCGGCGACCGCGAAGGCGATCTGGGCGCGTTCCTGCGGCGGGTCCACGCCAGTCTCCCGCCCGACCGCGGGGACGGGCTGCGCACGTGGCTGGAGGAGTACTGCGGCACGGGGTCCGCCGATCCCGAAGCCCCCTCCTACGTCACCGTGACCGCGCACAGGCTGCTGTACGACGACACCTACACCGTCACCCTGCGGCGCGAGGACGAGGGCGTGCCCGGCGCGTCCCTGGAGCTGGCCGAGGTACCCGAGGACGAGTTGCGGGACTCGGTCGAGCCTCGCCTGAACGCGCTGCTCCTGGGCTACGACAGGCACGACGCGAACACGCTCTTCGAGTTCGTGGTCCCGGTCCCGCTGTTCCACACCGGGTTCGAACTGTGGAACCTCACCTCCTTCCAGCAGATCACCGACCGCTACCCGGTGGTGGTCTCGGCCTCGGAGCTGCACATGACCCTGTTCCAGGGGGCGGAGCCCTCCTCCGACGACGCCGGGAACGCCTTCCACAGAAACGCCGCCCTCAGGGAGCGGTGGAACGTCCTCCAGACCCGGGGCAAGGCCGGTGCGCAGGTCCTCGCCTGCGTCGGGACCACCGACCGCGTGACGACCAAGCGCAGGCTCAACGCCCGCGCCGACAGGCAGGCACTGGTCCACTCCACCCTCGCCCGGATCCCGCAGATCGAGGGCGCCCTGGACGCCGGGGTGCCGATCATGCTCCTGCCGCGCCGGGCCTGCGACCACGACGACCACGGCGACTGCTCCGGCGCGCGCCGGGCAGGGCAACTCAAGCGCCTGGTCGAGGGGACACCGTTCGACAAGCTCGCGGACAGGGTCCGGCACGTGCGCAGGCAGGCACTGGGCGAGGAGGGTGAGGACCACTGCGGCCACAAGCTCTCCCTGATCGTGAACGACCCCGGCCGTATCGGCCGCAACACCGAACCGCCCATGTACATGGGAAGCGAGGATCCGGTATGACGGACTGGAGAATCTTCCGGGGCACCCGGGAACCCCACGAGTTCAGGGGGCTGCCGGACCCTCCTCCGTGGCGCGCCTTCGACGGGGGCCCGCCCCTGCCCCACCCCGAGCGCGAGGACGAACCCCACGCGGCGGTCTCCTACCTCGCCTCGGAGGAGGCCGTCGAACAGGTCAACACCGCCCTGTACCTGCGCCGCCCCCTGCTGGTCACCGGCCCGCCCGGGGCGGGCAAGTCGGCCCTGGCCGAGGCGGTCGCCCACGAGCTCCGGCTCGGGCCGCTGCTGTACTGGCCCATCACGAGCCGGGTGACCCTGCGCGACGGCCTGTACCGCTACGACCCCCTCGGCCGCCTGTACTCGGCGAGCCGTGCGGGCGGGGCCCGGGAGGGGAGCGGCGGCCACGCGCCGGAGGAGGACATCGGGGACCACATCCGCCTGGGCCCGCTGGGAACGGCGCTGCTGCCCTTCGAGAAGCCGCGGGTGCTTCTCATCGACGAGATCGACAAGAGCGACATCGACCTGCCCAACGACCTGCTCACCGTCTTCGAGAGGGGCTCCTACGAGATTCCCGAGCTGATGCGCGTGCGCGCCTCCGGCCCGGGGGCGTCCCCGAAGGGGGCGGAGGGCGCGCGGAGACGGGACCAGGGCACACGGGGCCCCGGAGGGAACGGCCGAAGGTCCGCGGAGGCGGACGGACCCGGCTCACGGTCCGTCCCCGCCTCCGGTGTCGAGGTGCTGACCGCCGACGGCGCCACGTCCGCGACCATCCGCTCCGGCCGGGTCCAGTGCCGCGCCTTCCCTCTGGTCGTCATGACCAGCAACGGCGAACGCGCGTTCCCCCCGGCCTTCCTGCGCCGCTGCGTCAAGCTGGAACTGCGCCTTCCCGAGGAACCCGGGGAACTCGCCGCCATCGTCCACCAACACCTCCAGGACCTCCCCCCGCACCTGCACGACCAGATCGACGCGCTCGCCGAGGACTTCCTCGCCGCGCACCGGGGTGGTGGTGTGCTGGCCACCGACCAGCTCCTCAACGCCGCCTACATGCGCTGGCACACGGTCGGGGACCCCTCCATGCCGAGGGAGGCGCTGGCCAGGAAGCTGATGCGGCCCCTCAACGGCCAGGACTGAGCCCGGTGCACCACGACCGGCGCCTGTACTCGCTGCTGCACGAGGCACCGCCCCGCGAACTCGGCGGACCCACACCCCTGGAGATCGCCGAGGTGCTGTGGCTGGGTGCCCACACCGGCCGACCAGCCGTCTCCCCCGCCGGCCCGGAGGAGTCCGTCCCGGCACCTCCCGTCCGACCGCCCCCGGAGGTCACGTCCCGCGAGAGGCACGAGCGACCAGAGCGACCGGACCGGACCGGCGCCTCCACGCCCGCGTCGCGGCCGAAGGCGGGCGACCTGCCTCCCGTGGAGGTGGGGAGACCCCCGAGGACGGCGCAGGACCACGACGCTTCCCGGGCCCAGGAGGCGCCCGGCGCCCTCCCCGACGACGGGATCGCCGACACAGCCGAACGCCTCCTGGCCCTGCACTTCCCGCCCGCCCCCGGAGCGGGAAGGGGCTCCGCCGCCACCGGCACACGGGTGCCCGTCCCGCCCATGATCGACAGACCCCTGGCGTTGCAGCGCGCGCTGCGCCCGCTCAACCTGCGGGTCCCCACGGCCGCAGCCGAGGTCCTGGACGAGGAGGCCACCGCCCACCGCATCGCCGACCGGCGTCCGACGGACTCCTGCCCGTGGGCGCCCGTGCTGGTGCCCGGGCAGGAGCGCTGGCTGAACCTGCTCCTCATCGTGGACACCGGGCCGAGCATGGGACTGTGGCGCCCCCTGGCCCAGGAGCTCCACACCCTGCTGCACGGCATGGGGGTGTTCCGCGACGTGCGCGTGGGCTACCTCGTACGCGGTTCCGCGTCCTCGGGCACGGAGTTGGGCGTGGCGCCGTCGCCGCACGGCCCGCCCCAGGACGCGGCCACCGCGGTCGACCCCTCCGCCCGCCGGGCCGTCCTGGTCCTGAGCGACTGCTCCGGACCGCACTGGTGGTCCGGGCTGGCGGGAGCCGTGCTGCACCTGCTGGCGCGCCACGGTCCCACCGCCGTCGTGCAGCCCCTGGCCGAGGCGCAGTGGCGGCGCACCGGCGCTCCGGTCCTGCCCTCCCTGGCCACGGGCGCGCGGCCGGGGGCGCCCAACACCGAACTGCGGCTGACTCTCGCCCCCGGGGCCCCCGGGCCCGCGTCCGACAGCGTGCCCGTCCCCGTTCTGCGCTGCGCGCCGCGCTGGTTCGGTGACTGGGCCGAGCTCGTGGGCTCGGGAAACCGCGCGGTCCCGGCGGCGGTGACGTACGTGAGTGGGCGGGCTCCGCGCACGGCCCCCGCCCCGGTCTCCTACGAGCGGCCGCTGACGGTGCGCCAGCGGGTCCACAGGTTCCAGAGCGCCGCCTCCCCCGGTGCCGTCGCGCTGGCGGCGCATACGGCTCTGTCCACCCCGGCCCTACCCGTCATGCGGATGATCCAGCACGAGGTCCTGCGCGACGCGGACTCCGGGGTGCTGGCCGAGGTGCTGCTCAGCGGTCTCCTGCGTCCGGTGGACCACGAACAGGGTTTGTACGCCTTCGTGGAGGGCGCCGCGGAGGCGCTCAGGTCCGTGCTGCCCCGCTCCACCGCCCGAAGGACCGCACGGCTGCTCGACGCGTTGTCGGACGGTGTGCGCAGGCAGGCGGACGCAAACGGCGAGCGCTTCCCCGCCTACCTCGTCGGCGGGGGCGGGGACCGCTTCACCGATCCGGGGAGCACACCGTTCGCGTGGGTCAACCCCGACACTTTGCGCCTGCTGGACCCGAGGGCGGCCAGGTCGGTGGCGACGGTGGAGAAGCTCCCGCGGAAGGCGGCGGGACACGTCCTGCTCCCACGCCTCGCGCACGGGGACAGGCAGCGGGAGGCGTCATCGCGGTCGCCGCTCACGTCCTTTCTGGAGCAGGCCGTGTCCGAGAGCCGGGGACCGGTCGTTCTCGGAGAGGTACCGCCCAAACCCAGGCGCTTCATCCCGCGACCGGACCTCAGAGGCCGCCTGGACTCACTGGAGGAGGGCCGCGGCCTGGTTCTGGCGGGCGAGGGGGGCACGGGTAAGACACTGCTCGCCGCCGACCACGCCACCCGGGCGGCACGAAGGGGGGACGTCGACCTGGTGCTGTGGGCGAACGGCGCGGACCTTGAGAAGGTTCTGACCTCCTATGCCAGGTCCGCGCCCTCCCTGGCCCTCGCTCTGTTCTCCCCCGAGGGCGACCTCCGCACGGAGATCCGGAACGGTCCCCGCGCCCTGACCCGCGAGCTCTGCGGCTGGCTCGCGGAGACGTCCGTGCGGTGGCTGCTCGTCCTCGACGGCCTGGACCACCCGGGCGACGTCCTCGACCTCCTCCCGCTGAGAAGCCGCCGCGGACGGGTCCTGGCCACCAGCCGCCGCCACGACGTCCTCGGCGGGGCGATCCCGAAGCACGCCGTGGTCGAGGTGGGCGGGTTCGCCCGGGAGGAGGCCGTCGAGTACCTCTCGCAGCACTTCTTCGGCGCTCCCGCCTTCAGCTCCTCTGCGGGGATCGGGATACTGGCCGACTACTTCGGCCACCACCCGCTCGCCCTGTCCCTGGCGGCGTCCACCGTCGTCGCGGAGGGGCTGACCCCCCTGGAATACCTCCGGGGAAAGGGAGACCGCACCGCCGCCCCCGTCCAGGAAGCGGTCCACCTGTCCCTGGTCAGGAACAGCCGGGTACCCTACCTGAGCTCGATGCCCCTGCTCCTCATGATCCGGCTCTTCGGGCACACCGACGTCCCTCTGCGTCTGCTCACCACGTCCACCGTCCGCGCACACCTGAACCGGCAGTTGCCCCGAACCGTCAGGGCGGCGCAGGACGTCACGGACATCCTGCACGATCTGGAGAGCCTGTCACTGATCCGGATCGAGGACAGCCCCGACGGTCTCGACAGCACGATCTGGGTCCATGACAGCGTCCGCCCGCCCGTCCACGACCTCTCGGTTTTCCTCACCGCGTCGAACACCGCGGTCGCGGCCGTGGACTCCCTGTCGGAGGCCTGGCAGGCTGCCGCTGACCACCCCGAGTGGACCGGGCGTCTGCGCCGGAGCGCCATCGCCCTGCGCCGCAGCAGCGAGGAGATCTTCCCTCCCGGGAGGATCCTCCCGGGCGCGATCCCCCGCAGGAGGGAGGCCGCGCAGTTCTACGCGCGGCTGGTCCGCGCCCTGGAACGGATCCTGGGTCCCGACCACGAGGAGACCCGCCTGGCCCGCACCACCGAACGGTTCTGGTGGTGACCGGACGAAACCGACAGGCTCCCTCCCGATGACGAATCACACGTTTCTCCCGCATCACCACACTTCAAAAAGCTCCAAAAACCCCAAAAATTACAAACAGAACAAGAAGCATAAAACAGACGTTCCCTCTCCGCGTTCCCCGATTCCTCCCTAAGCTGGGAACGTGACCTCCGAAGAACACGCACAGCGGGCCTCCCCCACCCCCCTCACCGACAGCAGGGCGGCTGCCGAACACCTGTGCCGGAGGAGATCCGCGTACGAGGACGCCGCGGTGGACGACGGTCTCCGGGACGACCTGGACGCGCTCGTGGCCCAGGTCGCGGAACGGGGCCGCCTCTCCTACAGAGCTCTCCGAGCCCTGGAGGACCGGCTGGGGCCGCTGCTGGACCCCGGGGACGCCTTCTTCCGCAACGAATTCGTCGGTCCGGGCCCGGGCCGCGACCCCCAGGAGCCGGTGGGCGGCCTGCCCGGGGTGGGTCCCGGCCCAGCGCCCGCCGTCCGCGAGGTGTGCCCCCTGGCCGCCCCCTGCTCCCGTGTCAGGGGCGCCGGGGAGTCAGGCGCCGCGGGCAGCCACTGCGCCGTCGCGGACAGGCCCCTGCGACTGCGCACGAAGGGATCCTGACCGGTGAACCCCCTGCTGGTCGAGATCGGCAAGAGGGCCGCCGAGCACTGGTGGACGCACCTGGCCCTGCCCGGTGTGCTCTTCCTCGCCGCGTTCGCCGCCAGCGCGCTGCTGACCCCGGCGGACCTGGCCGACCCCGCGCGCCTGTCGGAGCTGGCCGCCGACGCCCGGTCGCCGCTGGGCTCCCCCACCGTGGCCGTCACCGTGGTCCTGCTCGCGGCGGTCCTGCTCCTGGGCCTCCTCCCGGGGCTGGCCGTCCAGCTGCTCGGCGCCTGGTGCGGGCGCTGGTGGCTGGGTGAGAGCGTGCTGTCCCCGCTCGTCTTCTGGAACCCCCGGTGGCGCAGGCGCCGCTGGCACGCGGCCAGGCGCGGGGCCGCGGCGGAGAGGGCGCGCGAGGCGGCCGCGGCCAGCGGGCGGGACCCGGACCGCAGCCACCGCATCTCGCTCACCGAGCCCACGCGGCGCACCTGGATGGCCGACAGGATGGCCTCTCTGACAGTCAGGGTGCGCGGCGCGCACGGGCTGGACGTGTACTGGACCTGGCCCCGTCTGCTCCTGCTCCTGCCCGAGGGCGCCCGGGAGGACGTCGGACGGGCACAGGACTCCTTCGCCCAGGCCCGTGTCCTGGGCGGCTGGGGCGCGCTCTACCTCGCCGCGGCGGGCGTGTGCGCGCTGCACCTGGCCGCCGCGGCCTGGGGCGCGGGACCCCTGTCCCGGCTCCCCGAACCGCCCTGGGACCCCTGGCTGCTCCTGCTGCTCGCGGCTGCCGGGGCCGTGGCCGGAGCGGTCGCCCACCAGCGGGCGAGGACCGCGGTCGCCTCGCTGGCCGACCTCGTCGAGTCCTGCTACGACCTGCACGCACGCGAGTTGGCCGCGGCCGTGGGGGTCGTCGATCCCGAGCGGGCCAACGACCAGGGCAGGGCCCTCTCCCCTGGCCTGGGTGAGCAGGTCACCTATCTGCTGAGGAAGTCCGGCCCCTCCTGACGCGCGGACCACCGCCACCGCCGATAAGGACAAAAGTCCCCAAAGACCTCAGGGGATATTTCCTCCCCCTCAAACCACAAATCTCACACAACACCACACTCTTTCGCAAAACACCCACAAAGCACCCCGGACTCCGTCCGAGAGAAGTGGAAACACCACCGCGGGCAACCAAGGCCAACGGACACTCAAGAATCCGTTGAAGCACCTTCCGGAAAGCAGTACAGTAAGCCCTCCGTCCGCTTTTCGGACAATGGTCGGATGGTGTGCGCAAACGTACCCGAGCACTCTTTTTCCGAAAACAACAAGACACAGGAAGGGCCAGGTGGCGTGGCACTGACCCCATGCGCGACGACGGCGTGGAGGCGAGCGACCCTCGCCGCGGCCTGTCTCCTCTTCCTCCTCCCGCCCGTCCCGGCCTCGGCCGCGGCGCCCCCGCCCCGGGCCGCGGACGAGACGGACCAGCCCGAGGCGGAGCCCCGGCCCGGGGCGGACGCGGCCCCGGCCTCCCCCCTCGACATCGTGATCCTGGTGGACGAGTCCGGCTCCCTGAGCGAGGACGACGTCGAACAGGAGACCAGGGCGGCCTCCACCATCGCGCAGAGCGTCCTGGACCCCGGCTCCCGGGTGACGGTGGTCGGTTTCGGCAGCAACAACGGGCAGGCCGACCAGATCGCGGCCCGGGAGGTGTGCCGCCCCACCCTGGTGGACGAGGGGTCGGGACGCCAGTACCTGGCCGACTGCGTCTCGGACCTGCACCGGCGGGACGCCTCCGAGGGCGACGACACCGACCACGCCGAGGCGCTGGGCACCGCCCTGCACTACCTGGAGGGACCCGAGGCCCCGCGGGACGCGACCGGGATCGTCTTCCTGCTCACCGACGGCGAACTGGACGTGCGCGACAGCCCCCACTGGGGCGCGCGCCCCGAGGACCGCGACGACAACGCCGCGGCCAGGATCGACGAGCACCTGGAGACCGCGCGTGAGGACGGCGTGCAGGTCTGGCCGCTGGGCTTCGGCAGCTCCATCGACCGCGACCAGCTCGACGCGTTCGCCGAGGGCGGCTCCCAGGAGACGTGCAACGACCTGGAGGTGGCCACGCCCACCGCGCGCGTGGTCGACGACTCCGCCGACGTGGTGCGCTCCCTGCGCGAGGCCCTGGCCGCCGCCTCCTGTTCCGTGGCGGGCGGACTCGACAGCGACACCCTCTCCGGCGGCGGCAGCACCACCCTGTCGGCCTCGATCCCGGTCATCGCCACCGACGGCGCGCTCGTGGTCACCAAGAACAACCCGGCGATCAGCGTCGAGTACATCGACCCCGAGGGGGACCCGGTCGACCCCGACGGCGGCGACCACAAGGGCTCCCGGATCAGCCTCAGCGGCGCGAACGGCCCGGTGGAGGTGCTCCACGTCGTCGACCCCCTGCCCGGCACCTGGCAGGTGCGGCTCACCTCCCCCGACGGCACCCCCGAGGAACTGGTGACGGCCACCGTCCAGTGGCAGGGCCGCGTCAACACCTTCCTCACGGTCGAACCCGCCGACCACTCCGGGCGGGAACTCGTGGTCAGGGTGGACATCCGCACCCGCCGCGGCCCCGTCACCGACCCCGAGGCGCTCGCCGAACTCGACTTCTCGGCCGAGGTCGCCACCCCGGACGAGACCGCCGAGCCCATCGAACTGAACGACGGGGGCGAGGACCCCGACGCCACCCCCCAGGACGGCCAGTACGCGGGCACGGTCGCCGCCCCCGAGGGGGCGGACACCCTGCTCTTCACCAGCCGCGTCCAGGGACCCGGCGTCCCCGACGACGTGCGCGAACTGCGCTACACCATCGACCCCGGCGGGGCGGCCCTACAGCCCGGCGTGCGCTTCGACGACCCGCCCGACGAGGTCTGGGCCGGCAGCCAGATCGACGGCACCCTCGACGTCGACAACCAGGACTCGCAGGAGGGACAGGTGGAACTGCTCCTCCAGGCCCCCGAAGGGGTCCTGGCCACCATCGAGCAGGACACCACCGCCTTCAGCCCCGGCACCAGCAGGGCCGACTTCACCGTGCGCTTCGAACAGGGCTCCGCCCTGGGCCGGGCGGTCCTGCACGTGCAGGCCGTGGACGCCGAGGGCGCGGTCCTGACCACCTCCGCTCCGCTCACGGTGACCGTGCGCACCCCGCCGGGAGTCCTCGAACGCTACTGGTGGGCCTGGCTCGCGCTGTTCCTGGCCCTGGTCGCCGCCGCACTCCAGGCGTGGCTGGTGTGGCACAGGAGGCGAACCGCCAGCAACGTGCAGGGCCTGGTCGTCGAACTCCACCGGGACGCGCTCTCCCTCCACCAGGAACTGCGCGCCCCCAGCAGGTGGAGCACCTCCTTCTCCTTCACCGTCCGCGACCCCCAGGGATCGGCGCCGCGCCTCGAACACGGCGGGGCCTCCGGTACGGGACCGGTCTACCGGGCCTCCCGCGACCCCAGGGGAGGTGTGCGCCTGCGCACGCCCCGCGGCACCGAGACCCTGCGCCTCGGCAGTCACAGCCAACCCCTGACCGACGGCCTGACCGTCTCCTTCCGCGACGAGCAGCGCCCCCGCAGGAGCCCGCGCCAGAACCCGGACCCGGCACAGGCCGCGCCCGGACCCGGCACGCGCGAGGAGGGCCCCCCGCTCTCCGGGATCCGGCTCGACTGAACGGCTCCCCGCTCCCCGCCCCCATCCCGCAGAAGAACGACCAGTCTGAAGGGCCTTCGACACCCCATGACGATGAAGCTCTACCAGCCGCTGCTCTACGTCGGCCTCGGCGGTACCGGCTGCCGTATCGGCGCCGAGCTCGAACGCCGCATGCGCGAGGAGCTGTGCGGACCCGACGGGACCGAGTTCCAGCAGCTGCGCCCCGGCGCCAACCTCCTGCCCTACCAGCTCCCCGCCTGCGTGCAGTTCGTCTACGCCGACGTCAACCGGGGAGAGCTGGACAGCCTGCCCGAGCGGGTGGTGCCCGGACGCCACCACCACGCCGCCGCCGAGCGCACCGCCCACTACGTCCGCGACCTGGTCCCGGAGGTGCGCACCTACCCCGATGCCGCGCGCAGCCTGCGCCTGAGCGCCAGCGAGTCGGTGGACCACTGGCTACCGCCCGCGGTCGGCGAACCCCGGGTGGCCCCACTGGACAAGGGCGCCGGGCAGTTCCCCACCGTGGGGCGGGCGGCGCTGTTCGAGACCTTCCGCACCGGGACCGGCCCGGCGGTGGCCCCGCTGCACGAGGCCATCAACCGCATCGCCACCTCGGCGGGCGACCTGGCCGCGCTGGGCGGCACACTGCCCAAGTCCTGCGACGTCTTCGTCTCCTTCTCCGTGGCCGGGGGCACCGGGGCCGGGATCTTCTACGACTACCTGCACCTGATCGCGCACACCTTCCAGCGCTCGGGGCTGCGCGTGAAGATCTACCCGCTGGTCCTGATGCCCTCGGCCTTCGACGAGGGCTTCGGCGGCGGACGCAACGCCAAGCTCAACGCCGGGCGCGCCCTGCTGGACATGTTCCGCCTGGTCGACGACCAGAACGGCCGCGAGGCCTCCCTGGAACTGGTCAACGAGGTCCGGCCCGGGCTCCGCCGCAGGGACGACACGGCCGTCTACTACCCGGTGGAGGGCCGCGTCCAGATCATGCCCTCGACCGTGCAGACGGCCTTCCTGTTCAGCCGCCCCACCGGAACCGACCGCGACGACCTGCACCGGTCGGTGGTCTCCCTGATGCTCTCGCTGGCCAGCACCGACATGGACCGGCACGCCGAGGCCGAGTCGGCCAAGCAGGAGAACCACCAGTCCTTCGCGGACAGCTTCATCAACACCCAGGCCGACCGCGAGTCCTCCGCCGAGACGGGGATCGGCAACCGCGGGGTGTCCACCGCGCTGGTCGCGTCCATGACCGTCCCGGTGGACGAACTCTCCGACATCATCGGCTCCCGCCTGCTGCGCTCGGCGGTCGAGGACATGCAGGCCCCGCTGCACACCAGCGCCGAACAGACCGGGAGCCTGGTCCACGACTTCTTCTCCGCGGCCAACATCCACCCGGTCCTGGCCCGGGCGGGCATCGACTTCGCCGAACCGCAGCCGGTCACGGGCGCCGACGCGATCGCCGCCGCGCTCTACGACCGCAGCGACTCGATGAAGCGCAGCCTTCACGCCCTGCGCGCCAGGCTCGGCCAGGAGATCCCCCAGCTGGCCCAGAACTTCGACCACCGGGCGGGCGTGCGCGCGCTGCTGGGCAGAGTGGACCCCTTCCACGCCCTGCGCGTCGTCGAGGGCGACCCCCATGACAACGACAGGGTGGGGAGGCTGGGCGTCCTGGGCATCCTCCAGCAGCGCCGCAACGCCCCCGCTCCCCCCGAGGGGCTGACCGCGCCGCCGCCGATACCGCAGATGCGGGACCGCCTGGGCGGTGTGATCAAGGTCAGGTACACCGACCCGGTGCCCGCCCAGGCACGCCAGGACCAGGAGCGGTGGTACGACTGGCAAACCGGCGTGGTCTGGAGCGAGTCCTGGGCTCCGACGGTCCCGCGCTGGAACCGGACCTCGACCCGGCTGCGCAACGACCTGGCCGTGCTCACCCAGCAGTTGGACGAGCACGCCCGCACCGACCGCGCCCGCTTCGAGCGGCTGTCCCGGCAGCTCTACCGCCCGCGCACGGGCATCTCCTACCTCCTGCCCCCTTCGGGCGGGGACCTCGAACCCTTCTTCGTCCGGGTCCGCGACCACCTGGCGCGCTCCCTGCACGAGACCGGACGCCTGCACGTGTCCCCCACCGACGCCGAACTGGTCCAGGCGGTCGTGGGCGGCCAGGGCTGGCGCACGGCCTACGACGTCTGCCTGGACCGCGGCCCGGCCGAGGCGGTGGGCTTCCTCAGGGAGACCCTCAAGTCCGCGGTCAAGCGCTTCCTGCGGGAGACGGGCCCGGCCCAGTCCCCGCTGCTGCCCCGCCTGGCGGACCTGCTCTCCCAGGCCGCCGAGCAGGGCGGCGGCGGCAGCGTCTCCGACGAGGACCTGTCCCAGTTCCGCGCCCAGGTGGCCGCACTGCTGCCGGTCGGCTACGTGCCCCAGGGCAACGGCCCGCTCAAGATCCTGATCACCTACCACTCCCCCGCCGCCAATCCACGGATCGAGCAGTACCTGCGGGAGTCGGTCAACCTGCCCAGCGGCGGCGGGCACACCTACGAGTTCCGCGCGGTCAGCGCGGAGAGCCTGAGCGTGGTGCTGTTCCGCAGCTCCATGGGCATCACCGAGGTCCCCGAGGTCAGGGAGGTGATGCGCCTGTGGTCCGACGCGCTGACCAACCAGCAGCCGCAGGACTACCTGCTCTGGCGCCAGCGCCTGGGCTACGACTTCAGCTACCTGGCCACCACCGAGCGGCACCGCGTCCAGATCCTGCACCGGCTGCTCAACGCCCTGTGGAACGGCCGGGCCGCCGTGGTCGGGGACGCCACCTCCCCCGACGAGGTCCGCTTCACCCTCGGCGGTGGCGTCACCATGCCGCTGCGCCTGACCCCGCTGGGACGGACCTCCTCCTGGGGCAGCCTGCTCCAGGCCTACGAGCACTGGGCCTTCAACGGCGAGGACGGCATCACCGGCCAGTTCTGCGCCCAGCTCATGGCGGAGCTGCCGATGGGGGTGGAGAGCAGGCCCGTGGAACCCCACGCGAGCTACCGGGCGCTGTGCCAGCTGGCCGACAAGGAGGTCGAACGCCTGGACCGCATGCTGGAGGACCTGCGCGGCAACTCCCGCAACCGGGCCCTACAGATCCAGGACTTCTGGGAGAACACCCTGCCCGCCGCCCTGGAGATGGAGTTCCAGGGGGTGGCGGCTCCGCTGAGCGCCAACCTCAACGCCCTGGAACGCGAGGTCGGGTACTACGGCAAGGACGGTGACACCTTCCGATGAACGTCCACCACCTCGACCTGCGGGGCGCCGACGCGGACGAGGCCGTGCGCCGGGTCGTGCGGGAGTTCGGGGAGGGCACCCCCCTCACCGGCTCCGACCGGGCCCTGGTCCTGGACGAGACCGGCCTGCTGGCAGACCACGGAGCCGCCTACCTGGAGGTCTTCACCAGCGGGCGTATCCGGTCGCTGGTGTGCGTGGTCTGCGGCCCGCCGTCCGGCAGCGACGGGCACCGCGTCCTGGAACGGCCCGGCCAGCTGGGCCCCGAACGCGACGCGGCGACCCTGTGGGTCAGCAACGAGACCGGGGTGGACTGGGGCCTGCGCCCCCGCGGGACGGCCCGCCCCCACCCCGGCGCCGCCCCCGGATCCCGGACCGGGGTGGAGCGCCTGGTCGAGGTCCTGCTCCAGGCGGAGGTCTTCGACCGCGTCGTCGAGCTCAGCCGCCAGCTGCCCGAGGCCGCCGCCTCGCCCGGCCTGTCCTGGACCGGGCCCGAGGGCGGCGACGGCGCCGTCGCCGCGGCCCTGGCCCGGACCGTGCGCAGGTTCACCGACGCCGCGGGGGCACCGGCACCGCCGCCCGCCGCGGGCACCGGCGCGCGCGGGGGCATCCTGGTGGAACTGGTGGAGGACACCCACCGGGCGGCCCCCGGGAGCAACCACCCGGGCTCGGGGGAGCTGGCCGCGCACGAACACCGCCTGCGCGACCGCGTGGCCGCCGCCGAGGGCGCGCTGGACGCGGTCTCGGGGCTGGTCGGCGCGTTCTCCCCCGCCTCCCCAGCCCGTGTCCGCGAGGAGGAGCTGTCCCAGGTGGGCGGCGCACTCCTGTCCTACCGCGACCACGTCGCGTCCCTGCTCTCCCGGTTGGGCTCCCTGAACGGGGGCCAGCTGGCCTCCGAGCTCGCGCGCGCGGGGCTGGGCGGCCGCTCGCCGGGGCCGGAGGAGGTCGACGAGGCCGTCGGGGCCCTGGCCCGCCGGGTGGACGGCGAACTGGAACGGGGGGAGCCGGTCACCCGCGTCGCCGCGGTTCTGGACCGGATCGCCGAACGCCTCTCACCCCGGGGAAGCGCCTCCGCCCTGCCCCGGGTCCAGCAGGCCGCCCCCGACCATCTGGTCTCCTCGCTGAGCTCCCCGCCGCCCTTCCCCCTGCCCGGACCGCTCTCCTGGCTGCTGCCCGTGGCCTTCCTGCTCCCGCTGCTGCCGGCCCTGACCGGCGGCTGGCTCGGGCTCGCCGGGGCCACGGCCCTGGCGCTGGGCTGGGTCGCGGCGCTCGCCGCGGGCCTGCGTTCGGCCCGGGGCGCGGAGGCGGGCGCCGGACTGCCGGTCCTGGCGGTGCACGCGGTGACGGCCTTCGCGGGGGGCTTCACGGGCATGTGGGCGGGCGGCGTTCTGCGGCTCGACCTGCTCCTGTCCCTGCTGCCCCAACCGCTGCTGCTGGCGACGGCCCTGCTGACCGGCGCGGCGCTGGGCACGTACGCGCTCCTGCGGACCTGGGCGGGACTGGCCCGCCGCTGGCGGAGCCGGATCGGCCTGGAACGCGCGGGTTCCGCCGCCTCGGCCCTGACCAGCCTGGTCAACGAGGTGGCTCAGGAGGAGTGGTACCCCGGCACGCAGCGGCGCCACCTCGCCGATGCGGCACGCGCCGCCGCCAGTGCCGCGCGCGCGGTCGCCGACGCCCTGTCCGGGGCCGCCGACACCGCCAGCGCCGCCGCGGGCCCCTCCCTGCCCGAGCTGGAGGCGGTGCTGCGCTCGGACCTGGCGGCGCTGACCCGCACCGCCATGGAGGACCTGTGGGACGAACTACGGGTGGGAGGCCCGGTCAAGGACCCCTACGAGCACACCCGCGGCACGGCGGCCGACCTGATGGAGGAGTACCGGTCGCACCTGGAGCGGGTGAGCCCCCACACTCCGCCGCGCTTCGCCGACCCCGGCCTGCCCCGGCGGGTCTACGGCGGCTCCGGTCTGGAACAGGCGGTGC
This sequence comes from Nocardiopsis synnemataformans, assembly GCF_965343085.1. Taxonomy (NCBI): domain Bacteria; kingdom Bacillati; phylum Actinomycetota; class Actinomycetes; order Streptosporangiales; family Nocardiopsidaceae; genus Nocardiopsis; species Nocardiopsis synnemataformans. The sequence goes on from NZ_CBDRFA010000019.1 coordinate 95,291, forward strand.
GGTCCCTGCTCACCGAACCCGGAGGACGCATGCTGCAACTGTGCGACCCCAAGCACCTGCACCTGCTCAGCGACACGGTCTCGGCGGTCGGCACGGTCCGCTTCGCGCCGCGGTCGCTGCGCGAACAGCTCGACCGCGCGGGCGCAGGCCCGGTCTCCGAGGCCGCGCAGAGCGCGGTGTGGACGCACGGCGGAAGGCTCGCGGGGCTGGTGCGCCTGGTGCCGCTGCGCCCGGGCGTGGTGCGCACCCAGTGGTTCGGTTCCGAGGAGCCCGACGGCGCGAGCGGAGCCGGGGCGTCCCCGGGCGCCCCGCCGGACCTCGGTCGGGGCCGAGAGGACACGGAGGAACACGGGACGGGCGCCGCGAACGTCGGCGCCCCGCCCTCTCCGTTCGAGGAGGACTACTTCCGTTGAACGAGAACAGCTCCCCGGACGGCGTCTACCTGACCCCGCTCCGGGAGGAGGTGCCGTGCCGTCTGGCGCGGATCCGGACCGAGGGCCCGGACCCGCGCACGCACCCGCTGCTGGAACGCGACCTGGTCCGCGACGAGGTGAGCGGGCGCGAACTGCTGCGGGTCCGTGTGCGCGCCACGCGGCGGGAGCGGCCCCAGGAGCGGGTGCGGGCCTTCGCCGCCCTGGACAACGAGATCCTCGCCGGTGTCCGGCTGGCCCGGATCGCCAACGGATCCCCTCCCGTGGAGCTGAGCAGGCTGGTGGGCTACCACGACGACCCCGGCACGCCCTTCGCCCTGCTGGAGCCCTACCGCGGTGAACCGCTGGGCTCGCTGCTGCGACGGCGGCAGCTCTTCGAGGCGGAGCAGTCCGCCTTCCGGGAGGGGCTGCTGCGGGCGCTGAGCTGGCTGCACTCCTGCGAGGTGGTCCACCGCGACATCAGACCCGGCACCGTGCGCTGGGACACCGAGCTCAAGAGCGTGCAGCTGTGCGGCTTCTCCCACGCCACCGTGGCGGGCACACCCCGCGCGGCGGTGGGCAGCGAGCCCTGGGCCTCCCACGAGCAGCGGCTGGGCACGGGGACCTGCGACCCCCGCGACGACGTCTGGTCCGCGGGCCTGGTGCTGTTCCAGGCCCTGAGCGGGCACGACGTGGAGAGCGGAGGGGTGCTGCCCCTGGCCGCCTTCCCGGGACTGGCCGCGGACCTCCAGGACGTCTTCGCCACGAACGCGCACGCGCGCCCCGGCGCCGACGACCTCCTGGAGCGGTTCTCCGGGGGCGCGGTCCCCTACCGGCTCAGGATCGACGCCCACCTCAAACCGGGCCGTGCGCGCTTCGAGGAGGGCCGTGCGCGCAAGCGGGCCGCCTCCGGCGAGCCCCCGCCCGAGCGCGGGACGGCGACCGCGACGGTCCCCCCGCCGAGACCGGAGAGGATCCAACCCGTACCCCCCGCGCCGGTCCCGTCGAACGAACCCTCCTCCCCGAGCCGCTGGGGCGGACTGGTGCTGCTCCTGGTGGTGCTGGTGGGCGCCGCCGTGGCCCTGTTCGCCTACTTCGGGTGAGAACGGCATCCCTGATCGAGAGGCAGTCCCCGCGATGAGCGAAACCGACGCCGCACCCCCGGGGGTGCGCTGCCCGGTGTGCCTGAGCCGGGTGGTCCTGGACCACGGCGCACTGTGGCTGTGGAAGGACGGCGAGCACCGGAAACTGGACGTTCCGTCCGACGCCACGCCGGAGCAGAGGCGCAGGCTCCTGCTCCACGCCCAGGTGCGGTGCCCCAACCATGTGGGGGAGTTCCCCGAGCACCACCTCCCCTACCAGTACGTCAGCGCGGACAGCGATCCGGTGGTGATCGCCCTGGTCGGCGCGCCCCGGTCGGGCAAGACCCACCTGCTCGCGGCGATGATCGGCTCGATCCAGAACCAGGGGCTGGAGCAGTTCGACCTGTCCGTCTCACCCCTGGACGTGCGCGGGTACGAGGAGTTCACCAACACCAAGGTCCGCCCCCTGCTGGACCGCGACGAGATGCTCGCCCGCACCAGCCAGGACGTGTGGGACTTCGAGGTCGGCCTGATGGTCAGCGACCTCGCGAGACCCTCCTCCCCGCCCAGGGCCGTGGCCTTCTTCGACGTCTCCGGAGAGGTCCTGGCGACCACGGGCACCGCCTCCGAACAGGCCTTCCTGGACACGGTGGACGGCTTCCTCTTCGTCTTCTCCCCCGACGACATGGAGGACGACCGCCCCGACAACACGTTCGCCACCGTGCTGGACATGGTCGGCGGCAAACAGGACAAGGCGGCGGTACTGGTGATGGGCAAGGCGGACCTGTACCGGTTCGAACACCCCGTGGACCGGTGGCTGCGCGACGGCGTGCGCGCCCCCGACCCGGGCCGGGTCGAGGCCGAGACCGGCGACCTCTACGCCTTCATCAGCCAGTACGACAAGGGGGAGACCTACCTGCGCCCCTGGCGCGAGTTCGGCCGGGCGGCCATCCACGTGGCCTCCGCGACCGGCGGGAACCGCTACCCCGACAGAAAGAGGTACGAGCGGCCGGTGCGCCCCCAGCGCGCCCTCCAGCCCTTCCTCACCCTGATGGCCGCCACCGGGGTGCTGGGGACCCCCGGGGCGCGGAAGGTGGGCCGCTGACATGGCGGAGAGCTCCGACGAGGTCCTGCACCGGATCTCCTTCGGCTACCAGGACAGCGGACTGACGGGTCAGGGGCTGGGACCCGTCGGGACCTCCTTTCCCGAACAGGACTACGTCCGGGTGACCACCTGGCGGGACCGGCTCAGCCGGGTGGCCGCTCCGCAGTTCCCTCCCGAGCACGTCGCGCCCAGCTACTGGTACCGCAGGTTCGCGGACGGCCAGGGGGCGCTGCTGCGCCGCACGCCCGAGGAGAACTCCCTGGACGGCCGCGGCAGCAGGGCTCAGGCTCTGGTCGGCGCCGAACTGAACGCGCCCCGCGCGCTCCTGGCCGCCCTGGGCGTGTGGCCGGACCTGCACTCCTGGCTGGAGGAACCGGGGACCACTCCCCCGGGTTGGGCCACCGTCGGGCCCTTCGTCCCGTCCAGGGCCGGAAAAGCCGCCGTACGGCAGCTGAACCTGGACGCGGCCTCGCAGCCCGGGCTGGTCAACCTGGTCGCGGAGGTGCTGCGGGACCCGGCCGGGCCCGTGGACCTCCTCGCGCCCGACTTCGGTCCGTTACTGGAGGAGCGGGAACGGTTGCTGCTGCTGTGGGGCCTGTACCAGACCCTGCGCGACGTGGTCGGTACCGAGGAGAGTCCCAGGTACGAGGGGGTCGGTTGGTCCTTCACCACCCACGAGCCCTGGCCGGTGAGGCGCGGCGCCCCCTCCGATCGACCGCGCGTCGCCTTCCGGCCCGCGCCCCCGCGTGCTCAGGCCGAGCCCCCGGTGCTCCTGGACGTCCTGGCCCCCGAGCAGGACACCGTGTACCACGAGACCGCCTGGTGGCTCGTCACCCTGCTGGGCGAGGGCGACGGAAGGCTCACCGAACTCGGGAGGGAACTCCGCCGCCTCAGTGCCGCCGACCACGACGAGGTCATCGAGTACCTGACCCGCCGGGCCCGGCGGGCGGCGCGGACCCGCGTGCCCGGACCGTCCGCTCCTCCGGGAGCCGAGCCCGGGGCCGCCCACGCCGGGACGGTCAGGACGGGGAGGGCCGTCGTCGAGGAGGACGCTCCGGGAACGGCCGGTGCCGAGGGCACCGGCATCCGGGCGGAGGGTTCCGAGGCGGCGCCCGTCGCGGCGGACACCGCACGGGCGGACGGGCCCCCGGCGCATCCGCTCTCGCTCCTGGACGGCGAACCGGAACACGGTGCGTTTCGGGCCGCCCCGCCGAACGCCGCCGATCGTCCGGGCCGCACCGTGCCCAGGGCCGGGGAACGTTCCCGGGAGGCCGCGCGGCACCGCTCCCCCGGCCAGCGCTCCTGGTCGGCTTCCGGGCAGCACCCCCGGACGGACTCCCGGGCAGCGCACCGGGACGGGTACGCCCCACCCGCCGCCGGGGACGCCCGTGGAGTCTTCCCTCCACCGGCTGTCCCCTCCGAAGCCCGGGTCCAGGACCTCCTGGACGCGCTGGGCCACGAGCACGACCCGCACCGGATCGCCGCCATCGCCACCCGGCTCGTCCGGCAGTACCAGCCCTCCTTCAGCCAGCACCTCGTGGTCCGGGGCTACCCGAGGAGGGTGGAGCTGCGCACGGAGGTGCTCCTGGCCTTCGTCGCGGGCCTGGCGCTGCTGCTCCTGCTCCTGCTGGCGGCGAACCTGCTGCGCTGAGCCGCACCGAGCACGGAAGGCGCGGGCCGCCGGTCGGTTCCACTCGCTCTCCGACCGGCGGCCCGCTGGAGACGGCCCCCGTCCGGGCCGTCCGCTACCCCACCTCGGCGGTGTAGGTCTCCCCCAGACCGAGGGGGCCGCCGAACTCCACGCTGGCGGGGGTGAAGGCCCCCTCGGCGGTGACCACGCCCTCGGCCCGCTGGCCGGGGCTCAGGGTCAGGGTGTCGATCTGGTTCTCGTCCTCTCCCAGACCGCCCGAGGTGTCGTGCTTGGTGCCGTCGTCGGCGACGAGCGCGAAGGAGAGCGGGTTGACGTCGACGTTCTCGTCGCTGTTGTTCTCGACGGTGACGTACACACTCGTGAAGTCGCCGCCGTCGTGGAGGATGCTCGGTGTGAACTCGGTGACCTCCGCCGTCAGGACGACGTCCTGCTCCTCCGCGGCCGGTTCGTCGGCAGCGGTCTCCTCGGCGGGTTCCTCCGCGGCGGCCTCCCCCGCCGTCTCACCGCCCGCCTCCTCCTGGGTGGCGGCGGGCTCCGAAGCCCCGCTGTCGAGGTCGTCCCCGCTCAGCGCGGCCATGCACCCGCCGAGCAGGAGCAGGAAGAGGAGGACGCCGAGGCATCCGCCGCAGCCGAGTCCGATCTTCTTCCCGGCGGACATGCCCGGGTTGGCGGGCGGGGGCGGCGGGCCGTAGGGCGGCTGGGGCGAGGTCATGGTGTGCTCCGGTCTGTGTGCAGGGGGCAGCACGGGGCGCTGCCGGAATGTGCGCCGCCCACCGGGCGGATGCGCTCGGCGGGCAGGTGCGGAGACAGGGAGGTGAGTACACACCCCGCCCCTGCGAGACCCGATGAGCGTTGCTGTGTTCTCACCATACACAGAACTTGTAAATATGACCAACCATCTTTACGTGCACACGCGAGGCCGCATCTGACCACCCGTGCGGTGGTCCCTGGGACACAGTGACCCCTGGGACACGGGGTGGGGCAAGACGGCGGACCATGCGCCGGCCGAGGAGGGTCGCCTGCGCGATCGCGGCCACGACGCTGCTGGGTGCGTTGATGGGGGTGTGGCGGTGGGGGTGGCGTCGTGGCGGGGCAGAGGGGTGTTCACCCGCGATGGCGGGGAGACCGCTTCGGGGTCCTCGCGGTGGGAGCGCTCCTCCCGAGCGCCCCGGTGTGGGTGCGGGCACCGCACGGCCCGGAACCGCGCTGCCCCCTCACAGCGTCCCGACGGTCTCCCAGGTCTCGGGGTCGAGGAGCCGCACACCCGTTTCCTCCGTCTTCACCGCGACGACCTCTCCGTCCGGGTGCGGAGCCACGTAGCGGGGGACCAACCCGTCCGGGAGAAGGCTCTCCCCGCTCTCCAGGTCCCACGCCCCGCTGTACTCCTCCGGTTCCGCACCGTAGTCCTCAGGGTCGGAGTCCCACCACATGACGTACACCCGACCGAGCCACGGGTCCACGACGACCTCCTGGATCCAGGGCTCCTGGAGTTCGGCCACCTCCTCCATGTCGAACGCGTCGACCCGGTGCCCGGCGACGAGGTCCCACACGATGACCTCGCCCCCATGGGCGTAGACGACCTCGTCGGTCCCCGGGACCGGCGCGAACACCCCGTCCGCCACCGGACGGACCGTGTGCAGTCGTTCGCCCGTGTGCACGTCCCAGACCGTGATGCTCCAGTCCGAGGAGCCCGCGGAGTTCCTCAGGGCCAACCGTCGCTCATCGAGGAAGACGGGGCTTCCCCCGTCGCTGTCGATGGTGTTCACGGTCTCCCCTGACGCGCTGTCGACGATCTGCACACCCGCACCCGGGACGGCACTCGATCCGGTGAGGGCGATCAGCCCGTCGGGGGAGACCGCGATCCCGTTCACGGCCGGAGGCCGCTCCGCAGGGGTCCCGCTGGCCGATCCCCCGCTTCCGTACCCGGTGACCGTGCCCGAGACCAGATCGAACTCCTGCCCCACCGGCGTCGGGTACTCGTTCCCGGGTCGCGGTTCCGGTTCCATGACGACGGCCGCGACGCCGCATCCCTCGGGCAGGAAACCGAAGCCCGTCATTCTGTCGAGGACCGTACCGGGACGGGCGATCTCCCGGCCCTCCCTCCAGTCCCACACGCTCATCTCGTCCTGGAGGGTGTGCATCACCAGCAGGTCACCGTCGGGGGAGAACACCATGTGGGAGAAGATCTCCAGGTCGTCGGCCTCCCGTTCCTCGGCGGGGGCGAACCCCTCCGCCTCGGTGCAGTCGGTGACCGCCGTCTCCGGCACGTCCGCGGGGTCCGCCGACCCGTCCCGTGCCGCCACGAGTGCCGTGGCGGCGACCGCCGCCACGGCCAGGGCCCCGGCGGCCGACGGCACGAGCACCCTCCTCCAGGGCCACCGCCCAGTGGTGGACGTCCCGCTCTCTCGTCCCGCCCCGGTCCCCGCGAGCATCCGCACGAGTTCACCCGGAGTGGGCCGCAGATCCGGGTCGGGGTGCAGGCAGCCGTCGATCACCTTCCGGAACCGAAGCGGGGGACCCGCGTCCCCCGCGACGGCGGACACCAGGACCGCCCAGTGGCGCACGTCCTCCGCCGCTGCACCGGACGGCACCGCCGAGAACGCCCCCGCGAGCTTGACGCCGTCGGAGGAGAGCAGGACGTCCTCCGCGCGCAGCGGCCCGGCGGACACCCCCGCCTCGTGCAAGTCGGCCAGGCCGGCGGCGAGCGCCGTCGCCACGGACGGGAACTCCTCCGGGAGCAGACCGCCCCCGTTCCTCTCGACGAGGTCGGCGAGGGTCTCCTCGTCCGTGCGCGCGAACGCGGCCCAGGGCACCGCGCCCCGGGTGTCGGCCCCGACCATCCGGCACACGTACGGGCTCTTCAGCTTCCGCAGGGCCTCGGCCCGGCGCGCGAACTCGCCGCGGAACAACGGGTCGGTGGCACGCCCGGGACGCAGGAGCACGATCATGGCGGACACACGGCCGCCGGTCCCGCCCGCGTAGCGGTGGGCCGTGTCGTCCGAGCCGAGCCTGCCGAGCAGCCGGTGGGGCCCGATGGTGGGCGGGTCGTGCGGGTGCAGGGGGAGCATCCCGGTCCTCTCCGATCAGCCGAGTTCGCCCAGGACGTCCGCGGTCGCGGCGTCGACGACGAGGACGGTGGTCGCCTCCTGGGGCAGCACGGCCAGCACCTCTCCCGCCGGATGCGCCGCCAGGGTACGGTTGTCCGCCTCACCCGCCCCGTCCGTTCCGGACGTCACCTTCTCACCGGTGGAGAGGTCCCAGGTGGTGCGCCGCCCGCTGGACCCGGAGATGAAGTTCGCGCCGTGCACCAGGTGGAACCAGTCCGTGCCGGGTGCCACGACGAGTTCTTCGAACAGGTAGGGCGAATCTCCGTCCGGGCTGAAGAGCCGTGGTTCGGTTCCCGTCAGGTAGTTGACGTGCACGACCGCTTCCGGGGTGGCGGACAGGTAGAGCAGGTCGCCCTCGTCGTTGGGTAGCGCCACCGAGCCCGGTTCGGCCCCCAGTATTCCCTCCCGGCGGAACACCTCGCGGCCGGTCGAGGTCTCCAGCACAGCGACGAAGTTCCCCCGGTTCAGGGCGAGGTGCCCGCCGTCCGGTGAGTAGGCCGCCCAGTCGGCCGCCTCCTCCCAGATGTCGGTGACCGCACCCGTCTCCAGATCGATCCTGCGGGTCCCCCCGGGGCCGATCGTGATCTCTGCGCCGTCGGGGGAGAACACCACGGGCTCGTAGACGAGGAGACCGACCAGATCCGGGAAGTACGTGGTCCGCTCCCCACTGCGCAGGTCGAAGACGTGCAGGCCGCCCTCGGTGGAGAGGTAGGCGAAGCGGCACCCGTCCGGGCTCACCGTCGGCGTCCCTCCGAAGTCGGGCAGGGATTCGCCCACGAAGGCGATCTCCGTCCCCGCCTCCCAGTCCCACAGGGCGACCCCGGTCGGATGCGAGACGGCCAGCAGCTCACCCTCGGCCACGAACGCGAGGCGGGGAAAAGCGGCCATGTCGAGGTCATAGCTGTCCTCTCCCGGTACTTCCAGCCGGTCCCTGGCGGCCTCCGCGTACTCCGCCGCGAAGTCCTCCGGCCACGAACACGGACCCGTTCCGCCGTCCGCCCCGGCCTGCCGCACGCCCTCCTCGGACCACGGCGGCCCGGTCGCCTCCGATCCCCGCTCCGAGACCGTCCACACCCCCGCGCCCGCGGCCAGGATCAGCGCGGCCGCACCGGCGCCGACCGCCCACGGTCCCCGGCGGCCGACGGGGGCCGCCGAGCGCCGCGGGTTCCGGGAGACGTACTCCCGGTGCTCCCCCGCGACCTCCACCACCTTCCGCGCGGCCTCCGCCGGAAGCCAGTCCGGCGCCGCGTCGACGGGGTCGACCGGACCGCCCAGCTCCTCCAGCACCCCGGCCGCCGACGGCCGGCCGCCGGGGTCCTTGGCCAGACACCGGGAGAGCAGTCCGCGCAGGTCCTCGGGGACGGAGGCCAGGTCCGGTTCCAGGTGGGTGATGCGGTAGGCCACAGCGGAGGGGTGCCCTTCACCGAACGGGCCGGTACCGGTGAGCGCGTACACGGCGGTGCCCGCCAGCGCGAAGACGTCCGTGGCGGGGGAGATCGCCGCACCCCCGTACTGCTCGGGGGCGGTGTAGCCGGGGGTCCCGGCGGTCAGGGTCGCCTCATCATCGGCGATTTCGGTCTCCTCCAGGGCCCGGGAGACCCCGAAGTCGATCACCTGCGGCCCGGCCGCCGCGGCCATGACGTTGCCGGGCTTGAGGTCGCGGTGCACCAGCCCGTCCCCGTGGATGCCCTCCAGGGCCGAGGCGACGGCCCTGAGGAGGAACCGCACTGACGACTCCGGCAACGGGCCGGTCTCCCGGACCAGGTCGCGCAGGGTGGGGCCGACCACGTACTCGGTGGCCATCCACGGGACCCGGGCCGCAGGATCGCTGTCCAGCACACGGGGGATGAAAGGCCCGTACGCGCGGCCCGCCAGGACGAGTTCGCGGGCGAACCTCGCGCGGAAGCCGGAGTCGTAGGCGAATTCCGCCCGCACGGATTTGACCGCGGCGAGTGTGCCGTCGGCCTTCGTTCCCAGGTAGACACGGCCCATGCCGCCCGCTCCGAGTACGGCGCGGAGGCGGTAGGGGCCGACGTCGCGGGGGTCGTCCGGGGAGAGTGCGCGCATGGAGGCTTTCGTTTCAGTCCGGTTGCTCAAGCTCGTTGACGACGGTCAGGTTCTCTCCGTCCAGGATCAGCACCTCGCCCGCCTCCGTGTCGAGGACGGCCACGAATTCGTCGCGGGGGTGCGGGCCCACCGGTCCGGGCAGCAGGGCGTCGCCGTCGCGCAGGACTTCGCCCGTTCCGGTGTCCCACACCGTCCCGAGCAGGTCGGTGACGTCGTACGGGTCCTCGACACCGGCGTACAGCCGTTCGCCGTCGGAGGAGAACGCGAGGGAGAATCCGGTATAGGAGTCGTCCTCGCCGATGCGGCCCAGGTCCCGCAGGGTGGTGCCCGTGCCAAGGTCCACCAGGCGGACCCGGTCGGTGTCCTCCAGCAGCGCCATCACCGACGGGTCGGTCGGATGCGGGGCGAAACCCAGGTTCCCGGGCCCCTCGAAGTAGTGGACCCAGTCCCCGGTGTCCGCGTCCCACACGGCGACCCCCAGCACTCGCTCGGAGTCGTCGCTGACGGTGCCGACGAGCGTTTCCCCATCGGCGGTGAACTCCAGGTCGAACACGTAGGTGAACGTGTCCGGCCCCAGCAGGGGGATGGTGAGGGCGCGTTCGCCCGCCAGGATGTCCCACACGTGGATGACGTGCTCGATGTCGTCCCGGTCCGGTTCGTTGGCGACGACCGCCACGCGGGCCCCGTCGGGGGACAGCGCGGGGTTGCGGGGGTTGGTGCGCTGCTCCTCGTACACCAGGACGGTCTCCTGGGTCAGCGTCCCGCCGGTGTCCCGGAGGAGTTCGATCCTGTCCTGGTGGGCGGTCCCCACTCCGTCCGCGTGGACCACCGCCATCGTGCCGTCGGCGTTGACGTCGGTCTCGGACGGCGAGGGGTCGAGGAAGGCCGTGATCTCACCCGCCCGCCAGTCCCACACGGAGAAATAGGACGCCCCGGTGGCGTATATCCGTTCCCCGTCGGGGGAGAAGGTCACACCGTCGGCGGACGACAGGCTCCGCTGGTACTCCTCCGGGGCGAAGGCGGGGTCGGCGGTCTCCTCCCCGTCCGGTTCTCCTGCGGCCGAGCCGTCACCGGGGCCGTTCGCCGTGTCGTCGGCACCGGCCGCCGCGACGTCCGTGCCTTCGGTGGACTCCCCGCCGCCGGACAGCGCGGTGAGCGCGTACCCGCCCCCGGCCACCAGGACCAGAGCGGCGGCCGCGGCCCCCGCGATCAGCGCGTGCCGCCGCCACCGGGCCCGGCCCGTGCGGGTGCGCTCCCCGGCCTGCCGCTCCCGCAGCCGGTGAACGTCGTCGCTCACCTCGTCGGGCAGCCAGGCGTGCGCGGTCCGCGGCATGGGCACGTCGGCCAACGCGTCCAGGACCGCGGCCGTGTTCGGGCGGTGCTCGGGGCTCTTGGCCAGGCAGCGTGCCAGCAGGTCGCGCAGCGGCCCCTCCGGGACCGCCGACAGGTTCGGGGAGTCCGACAGGACGCGCCGCAGGGTCTCCTTGGGCGGAGCGGGCCCGAACGGCGGTTCCCCGGAGGCGGCGAACAGCACCGTCCCGGCCAGCGAGAACACGTCGCTCGCCGGGGACACGTCACGACCCCTGATCTGCTCGGGTGAGGTGTAGGCGGGGGTGCCGAAAGCCTGCCCCGTGCGGGTCAGCACCGTGCCCTCCACCGCCCGCGCCAGCCCGAAGTCGATCACCTGCGGGCCGCGCGGGGACAGCAGCACGTTGCCGGGTTTGAGGTCGCGGTGCATCAGCCCGGCCCCGTGCACCGCCTCCAGAGCCCGGGCCAGCCCGGACACCAGCACGGGCAGGGACTCGGGCGGCAGCGGCCCGTGCTCGCGCACCGCCTCCTTGAGTGTCGGGGCGGGCACGTACTCGGTGGCCATCCACGGCACCTCGGCGCCGGTGTCGTCGTCGACCACCGCCGGGGTGAAGGGCCCGCGGACCCGGCGTGCGGCGCGGACCTCGCGGGCGAACCGGGCCCGGAACTCGGGGTCGTGGGCCAGGTCGTCCTTGACGAGCTTGACGGCGGCCAGATCACCGCCCGGAGTGCGGGCCAGGTAGACCTCGCCCATGCCGCCGGCGCCCAGGCGGGCCAGCAGCCGGTGGGGCCCGACGGCGCGGGGGTCGTCAGGGGTGAGGGGGTGCACGGGGAGGGGGTCCTCACGGTGTCGCGGTTCCGGTGGCGCCGAACCCGGTTCAGGGAGCGGGGCAGGGACAAGTTACCGCCTGGAGCACCCTGTGCACAGGACCGTGTCCACATGCGGACTCCGCACGGTTCCGCCCCACACCCCCGTCCCGTCCCCGGGCGCGCGGGGCGGCCGGAACCCCGCTGCTCGCCCGGGGGGGACGAGGGCTGGGAGACCCGGGCCGGGCGGGAGCCGGCCCGGGCGGCTCACGCGCCCACGGCGGCGCCCCTGGCGGCCGGGGTCCGGAACACCTGGTGCGGCTGGAAGACGCAGATGTTCGTCTCACCCTGCACGTTGGCGTCGGTGATCTCGACGAAGTAGGCGTAGGCGGTGTCCGCGTCCAGACCGGCGCCGACCCGCACCTCGCCCCGGTTGAGTCCGGCGTCGGGCATGCCCCGCATGCGCTGGATGAAGATGTTGTCCCACCAGGTGAGGTTCTGGGTGTCGAACTCCCTGGCGGAGGACCCCTGGGCCAGCCGGTGGATGTAGTAGGCGTCCGGGCCCCCGCTCCGGTCGAGGGTCTGCCAGGAGCAGTGCAGCCCGCCCACCTCGGGCACGTCGGCGAGCTCCTCCCCGCCGGAGGGGGTGAAGGAGGCCAGCAGCGCGTCCCGCCGCGAGGTGTAGTGCTCGACCAGGCGCCGGGACGCCCCGGCGTCCTGGCGGCGCGACCGGGTCTGCACGCCGCCGTCGGTGCCGCGTACCTCGATCGTGTACTCGCCCTCGGCGAGGAAACCCGTGGGCAGGTTGACCATGTACCAGTAGTAGTCCAGCGTCCGGTCGTAGATGTGGCCGTCGGTGTTGGCCGGAGTGAAGCGCTGGTTGGTGAACTCCACCTCGTACCCGCCCGGGCCGCGTGCGGTGATCGACTCCACGAGTTCGGGGGTCGGCACGCCGGGGGTGGGGTGGAAGGAGACCAGGAACTTGTGCTGCTCCTTGGGCAGCGGCGTTCCGTCGAAGTCCCAGTAGACGTCGCAGGCCATGATGTCGTAGACGCGCAGTGGGGGGTGACTCACGTTCGGTCCCTTTCGCAGTGTGGTCGTGCCGTCCCCGAAGTGTGCGTCCGCGGCGGCCGGTCGCGCATCGGTCAAACCTCGGTTCTCGGCTCCGCCAGCGTTCGCACTCCCCCTCGGACGCGCGCTCCCGAACGGCGGTCGGCCCTCCGGGAGCGCGCGGGGCCGGTCCGGTTCCCTAGCCGAGGTTCTTGCTGTCGGTGTCCCACTCGGTGGAGCACAGGCCGCAGTCCTCGCCGACGAACTCCTGGCGGGCCTGCTGGTCGCCCTTGAGCTGCCACTCCAGCCAGGCGACGCCGACACGGCCGTACTCCCCGCCGTTGGGCTCGGCGAAGGTGCCGTAGTGACCGACATCGAGGTGGCCGATGAAGGCGGGCAGCCCCTCGGGCAGGCGGTCGTAGTCATCGAGGGCGTTCTCGTGGGCGATGTCGCCGGGACCGCCGGTGAAGTAGGCGACGGGGGCGTGCAGGTCCTCCAGCAGGTCGTTGTCGCGGTCGGTCAGCAGGCCGCTGTTCCACAGCACGGTGGTGTCCACGCGCGGGTCGTCGGCGACCTCGTAGGTCTCCAGGCCGCCGCAGGACTGGCCCATGACGGCGATGCTGTCGGTGTCGATGTGTCCCCGGTACTCGCTGAACAGGCGGTCGTTCTCCTCGATCGCCCAGTCGACGGCCTCGGTGAGCATCTCGGGGTCGGTGCTGCCGAAGCCGCCGGGGCGGCCGTTGGCGATGACCAGGAAGCCGTGCGAGGCGAACTCGGTGAGGATGTTCTCGAACCACGTCCCGTCGGCCCGGCAGGCGCCGTTGCCCCAGGCCACGATCGGCAGCCGCTCGCCCTCGGGCAGGTCCACGGGCCGGTAGACGGTGTGGTCGCGCAGGCGCGGGGTGGTGACGTACTCGGCGTCGTAGGGCCCCGTCCCGCCCAGGACACGCACGGGGTCGGCGGCGGCCGCCCCGGGGGCGAGGGCGGCGACCGTCGCCAGACCGAGGAGGACGGACGCCGTTCGGCGTGCCAGTGATGATCCCATCTCATGCTCCTTGGGGTGCGGAAAAAAGCGGGGGTTCCTCTTCCAGCGCGCTGGAAACCGAATATCGAACGCCGCACAGGGACTGTCAACACACCCTCGCGCACAACCCGTGGTTCCACCGATACACCCGCCGGGCCTGCGTCTTCTCCGCTCGGTGACGATGTGCGCACCTGACCGGGAAAGGAGGGGCCGAAGAAAAGGGAAAACGCTCCCGCGGAAAACGCGGCTGTTTCTCCGGACCCGCACGGAACACCGACGGGAGCTTCGCGCTCCCGTAACTCGTCACAGGAGATGAGCCCTTGACCGCCGAGCCCGCGGCCCAGAAGGCTCCACACCGTGATCACCTCCGATATCGGCGACATCGCGCGACCGTCGGCTCATGGCGTCGGCACCGATTGTTCTCGGCTCAGCGTCTGGGCAGGGCGAAGGCGAAGAGGGCGAAGGCGATCGCGAACGCGGCCTGGACGATCATGCAGATCGCGAGTGCCGTCATGTAGGCCTGCCCGAGTGGGGCGGTGGAGCCAGCCATCGCCGTACCCAGAACCCCTCCAGCGACCGCGACTCCGAGCCCCATGGCGGCCTGCTGCGTGGTCTGGATGACCCCGGAGGCCGCTCCTGCCGAGGAGGGCGCAACGTCGGCGATCATCGCTCCGACCAGTGGCCCGAACATGAGCGCCTGACCGACCCCGACGCCGACCAGCAGAGCACCCAGCGTCCACCCGCTCATGCCCGGGCCCTGTATGAGCACCGATGCCGCGGTCGCCACCAGCATCGCCGCCTGAACGAACCCGCCGATCGTCAGCAGACGACGGAATCCGAAACGGGGTGCCAGCTTTCCCGACCAGATCGACACGGCGAAGAAGCACAGCGCGAACGGCAGCAGCACGAAGGCCGCGCTCATCGGGGACCAGCCCAGACCCGTCTGTGTGGAGAGCGCGTAGAGGAACGTGAACGCACCGAAGGCCGACTGGAGCCAGAGGGCCATGATGAGGCCGAGTCGGTACGACCTCAGACGCAGGAGCGGAGGAGGAACGAGCGGGACCAGGTCGCGGCGGTGCAGTCGGAGCTGCCGCGTCCAGAACGCCGCGAACGCCACCGGACTGGCCGCCAGCAGTGCCCAGCACCACCCGGGCCAACCGAGCGCACCGCCCTGGGACAACGGGATCATCAGCGCGAGCAGCGATGCCCCCAGCAACACGGTACCGATCAGGTCCAGCGAACGATCGCCCGGCGCGTCGGTGCTGGGCATCCAACGCAGAGCGGCGAGGAACGCGACGGCGCCCATGAGGACACTCATCGCGAAGACCGTGCGCCAGGGGGAGCCGAGCAGTGGGACCGACAGCAGGACGCCGCCGAGGACCTGACCCACCGCCGTCGCGCCGCCCGCGGTCGCCCCGAACAACGCCACCGCCCGGGCACGCTCGCGTCCATGCGTGGAGGCCGTGATCGTCGCGAGCACCTGAGGCACCATCGCCGCCGCCGACACGCCGGTGAGCGCGCGGGCGACGATCAGCACGGTAATGGTCGGCGCAAACGTTGCCATCAGCGAGAACGCGGTGAATCCGGCCATGCCGAACAGGAAGAGCCGCCGCCTGCCGTACAGGTCGCCCAGACGTCCACCGACGACCATCGGCGCGGCGAAGCCCAGGGAGTAGACCGACACCACCAACGACTGCTCGGAAGCTGAGGCCTGCAACGAGGTTCCGATACTCGGTACGGCGATGCCCGCCGCTGCGAAGCTCATCACCGACAGCAACAGGGCGGACAGCGCGCTCAGGAGTCCGACCATGCCCAGCGTCGCGGGCGGCGCCCCTTCCATAGCCACTGATCGGTCCAGCGTGGTGGCACTGCGGGACTCGCGGTAACCCTCGGTCCGCGCAGAGGACGTCTCGCTCCGGGGTTTCGATTCACCGCCTGACCGTGATGACACCGGCCGACGAGGCCACCTCACAGCGGCTCCTCCAGCTGTCAGAATTGAACATCGGTGCCCCTACGCGTGGATGACGGCCGCGACCGCAGGTGACTTCAGCGGACTGCCCAGAACGTCCGCCAGTAGGTTCTCCGTCCGGGTACGCCCTCGCACAAGGGGCCTCGGCTCCCTTCGCCACCGCGGGTCAAAACCCCTGCGTCACACCAGCAGCGTTCTCGCCCGGCCCGCGTCCAGCACCCACCGGCGGCCGCTCACAGCTCGATGACGGTCTTGACGTGGTCGCCGCCGGGCTCGAACGCCTCGTGCGCGCGCTCCAGCGGCAGCCGCCGGGTGATCACCCGCTCCAGCCAGGAGTGGTCGGCCCGCGCCAGCGCCTTGGCGGCCATCTCGTAGTGCCGCAGGTTGGCGTTGACCGACCCGAAGAGCACGTCGTTCTCCAGGACCAACCGACGGTTGATCGCCCCGGCGTCGACGTCGATCGTGCGCCCGCCCGACGAGATACCGGTGAGGCAGACGATCCCGTAGGCCGCGTTGTGGGTCATCGCGTCGAGGATGACGCTGGAGGCGCCGGTGGCCTCGATGACCACGTCCGGCTCACCCGCGGCCGCCACCTCGGCGACGCCGCCGGTGTGGTAGGTCGCCCCGAGGGCGGCCACCAGTTCGGGCTTGACCCCGTGCTCCACCCGGTCCAGCACGTGCACGTCCAGGCCGCGCTGGACACCGATCATGGCGGCGAGCAGGCCGATCGGCCCCGCACCGGTGACGAGCAGGCGGCGCGGCTCGAACCAGGCGCGTCCGCCGATCCGGTCGATCTGGTCCCACGCCTTGGCCACGACCGTGGTCGGCTCCATCAGCACGCCGACGCGCTCCAGCGACGGGTCGAGCCGAACCGCGTAGTCGGCCTCCACCGTCCACTGCTGGGAACCGTAGCCGTGGATCTGCTTGATGCCGCGCTCGGTGAACCTGCCGTTGCGGCACATGTCGAACTCGCCGTGCGCACAGGCCCCGCACGGCACGGGGTCGGGCCTGCGCACCACCCCCACCACCAGGTCGCCCGCGGAGAAGCCGCTGTCGTCCGGGGCCTCGCGCACCCGGCCCAGCGACTCGTGCCCCAGGATCAGGCGCTCGTGACCGGGCGGCGCCTCGCCGTACTCACCACCCGCGATCTCGCGGTCGGTGCCGCAGATGCCCAGCGCGATGCCGTCGACGAGCAGCTCCCCCGCACCCGGCACGGGCGCCTCCACCTCGCCGACCCGCACCGAACCGGCCTGCGACGGCACCACTGTCAGAGCACGCATGGCTCTCCCCCCTCACCTGACGCACGTGTTGGCCCCGGACACCGGTTCCCGGGCGCCCCGGCAGCGGTGGCCGGGGGTCGGGAACGGCCCCCGGCGCTCGCCCCGTTCCTGGGGATTGTGCCAAGCGGCTACCCAGACGCCGCGCCCGACACACGAGGCGGGACGCGAACGGGCCAGGGTACGAACAGGCCGAGACCACCCCCGCACCGACCCCTGTGGTGTACTGGCCGACTGGACAGGACACGACCGGAAGGGGCGCGAGGTGCTGCTGGGTTCGGGCGCGGGCGAAGGGACCGCGGTGAGCGTCGGCGGGGCGGAACTGGACCGCGAGGAACTGTGGTCGGCCGCGGCCGCCGTGGCCGAACGGGTGGCGGGCGCCGACTCCGTCGCCGTGCACGGCGAGGCCTCGCTGTCCACGGTCGTCGCGGTGGTCGGCGGCCTGCTGGCCGGGGTGCCCGTGGTCCCGGTCCCGGCGGACTCGGGGACCGCCGAGCGCCGCCACATCGTGCGCGACTCCGGCGCCTCGCTGTGGCTGGGCGCCCCGCGGGAGGGCGTCGACCTCCCGGTCGTCCCCGTGGACCCGGCCGAGCGCTCCTCGTTCACACTGCCCGAACCGCCGCCCGACTCCACCGCGCTGGTCATGTACACCTCCGGGACCACCGGACCGCCCAAGGGCGCCGTCATCCCACGCCGGGCCGTGGCCGCCGACCTGGACGCGCTCGCCGACGCCTGGGACTGGACACCCGACGACGTGCTGGTGCACGGCCTGCCGCTGTTCCACGTGCACGGCCTGATCCTGGGCGTCCTGGGGGCCCTGCGCGTGGGCAGCCCGCTGCTGCACACCGTCCGCCCCACCCCCGCCGCCTACGCCGCCGCGGCCCGTGGGGATCGACGCGGCACCCTGTTCTTCGGCGTGCCGACCGTGTGGTCGCGGATCGCCCGCGACCCCGACAGCGCACGCGCCCTGTCCGGGGCGCGGCTGCTGGTCTCGGGCAGCGCCCCGTTGCCCGACACGGTGGCCGACGGCCTGCGGAAGGCGTGCGGCCACAGCCCCGTGGAGCGGTACGGGATGACCGAGACGCTGATCACCGTGGCGGCGCGCGCCGACGCGCCGCGGCGCACCGGTTGGGTCGGGGCGGCCCTGCCCGGCCTGGAGACGCGGCTGCGCGGCGAGCACGGCGAGCCCGTCGCCTCCGACGGCGAGAGCGTCGGTGAACTCCAGGTCCGCGGCGCCACCCTGTTCGGGGGCTACCTCGGGCTGCCGGAGGCCACGGCCGCGGCGTGGACCGGGGACGGCTGGTTCCGCACCGGCGACGCGGCGGTCCGCGACGGGGACGGCTGGCACCGGATCGTGGGCCGGATGTCGGTGGACATGATCAAGACCGGCGGTTACCGGGTCGGCGCGGGCGAGGTCGAGGCGGTGCTGCTCGGCCATCCCGGGGTGGCGGAGGCCGCCGTGGTGGGCGAGGCCGACGACGACCTCGGCCAGCGGATCGTCGCCTACCTGGTCGGTGAGGGCATCTCCCCCGAGGCCGTCATCGACTTCGTGGCCGAGCGCCTGTCGGTGCACAAGCGCCCGCGCGAGGTGCGCGTGGTGGACACGCTGCCGCGCAACGCGATGGGCAAGATCCAGAAGAAGCTGCTGGGGAACGCGCCCGCCTGAGCGCCACGGCGGGCTGTGGGAGGGTCGCGAGTCGGTTCGGGGTGTCTCACCTCCCGTTGACGTACGTCACAATGCGCTACTTTTACGACGTAGATTCCAAAAGGGACATTCTGTGAGCGATCGGTGGACGCCCTGGCGCTGACCGCGGCCTACGGACTGCCGCCCCAGACGTGCGCGACAGCGCGCGGGGGACGGAGCAGGGTTAGGCACCCCTTTGTTGGAATCATTCCAGAAAAGTGGTTCAATGGGCGCATGCACCAGACGGAGACCGAGGCCCTCCTCCGGGGGGCTTCGCTACGCGTGACCCGGCCACGAGTGGCGGTCCTGGAGGCGGTCGGGGCTCATCCGCACGCCGACGCCAGCACCGTGCTCCAGGCGGTCCGCGGCCAGCTCGGTGCGGTGTCCACACAAGCGGTGTACGACGTGCTCAAGGCTCTGACGGACGTCGGACTCGTCAGGCGGATCGAACCGGAGGGGTCGCCCGCGCGCTACGAGCGCAGGGTGGGCGACAACCACCACCACGTGGTCTGCCGCGGCTGCGGCACGATCGCGGACGTGGACTGCGCCACCGGAGCCGCGCCCTGCATGACGGGTTCGCAGGACCACGGTTTCGCCATAGACGAGGTCGAGGTCACCTACTGGGGCGTCTGCCCCGACTGCCAGAAGGCCTGACACACGCCCGGTGCCCTGACCGCGGCACCGAAAGATCCCACCTTAGGACCGAGGAATTCATGTCTCAGGACAACACGAAGCCGCTGACCACGGCCAACGGCGCCCCGGTAGCCGACAACCAGAACAGCCTGACCGCCGGACCGCGCGGCCCGATGCTGCTTCAGGACCTGTGGTTCCTGGAGAAGCTCGCGCACTTCGACCGCGAGGTCATCCCCGAGCGCCGAATGCACGCCAAGGGCTCCGGCGCCTTCGGTACCTTCACGGTCACCCAGGACATCACCCGGTACAGCAAGGCCGCGATCTTCTCCGAGATCGGCAAGCAGACCGAGATGTTCGCCCGCTTCTCCACCGTCGCCGGTGAGCGCGGCGCCGCCGACGCCGAGCGCGACATCCGCGGCTTCGCCCTGCGCTTCTACACGGAGGAGGGCAACTGGGACGTCGTCGGCAACAACACCCCGGTCTTCTTCTTCCGCGACCCGCTGAAGTTCCCCGACCTCAACCGCGCCGTCAAGCGCGACCCGCGCACCAACATGCGCTCGGCCGAGAACAACTGGGACTTCTGGACCAACCTCCCCGAGGCCCTGCACCAGGTCACCATCGTGATGTCGGACCGCGGCATCCCCGACGGCTACCGCCACATGCACGGCTTCGGCTCGCACACCTTCTCGTTCATCAACGAGGCGGGCGAGCGCTTCTGGGCCAAGTTCCACTTCCGGACCCAGCAGGGCATCAAGAACCTCACGGACCAGGAGGCCGCCCAGGTCGTGGCCGGGGACCGCGAGTCCGCGCAGCGCGACCTGTTCGACGCCATCGAGCGCGGCGAGAACCCCAAGTGGACCTTCTACGTCCAGATCATGCCCGAGGCCGAGGCGGCGGACTACCACTTCCACCCCTTCGACCTGACCAAGGTCTGGTCCAAGAAGGACTACCCGCTGATCGAGGTCGGCGAGTTCGAGCTCAACCGCAACCCGGAGAACTACTTCGCGGACGTGGAGCAGGCCGCCTTCACCCCGGCCAACCTCGTCCCGGGCATCAGCTTCTCGCCCGACCGCATGCTCCAGGGCCGCCTGTTCTCCTACGGTGACGCCGCCCGCTACCGCCTGGGCGTCAACCACCACCAGATCCCGGTGAACTACCCGCGCGGCGCCAAGGTGGTCAACACCTACCACCGCGACGGCACGATGCGCGTGGACGGCAACCAGGGCGGCGTGCCCGGCATCGAGCCCAACTCCTACGGCCGCTGGCAGGAGCAGCCCGCCTACGCCGAGCCGTCGCAGGCCATCGGCTCGACCGCCGACCGGTTCGACTACCGCGAGGACGACGCCAACTACTTCGAGCAGCCGGGCAACCTGTTCCGCCTGATGAACGCGGACGAGCAGCAGCGCCTGTTCGAGAACACCGCGCGCGCGATCGACGGCGCCTCCCAGGCCACCATCGAGCGCCACATCGGCAACTGCACCAAGGCCGACCCGGCCTACGGCGAGGGCGTGCGCAAGGCCATCGAGGCCCTCCAGTCGGGCAAGGTCTCCGCGACCGACCCCAACTCGGACGCCGTCTGAGCAACGCCTGAAGCCCCGAACAGGGCGTGAGGACCCGAACCGGATCCCATCCACCGAGCCGACGCGGCCCCGACCGCGTCGGCTCGGCCTGTTGTGGGACCCGGGCCTGCGGGTCCTCAGGCGGCGTCGAGCGCCGTCGGGCCCGGGGACCGCGCGACGGCGCGGCCCCCGGGGCGGGATCAGGGCAGCAGGTGGGTGCGGCCGAACATCTCGGCCGCGGCGCGGGCGCTCGGCGTGCCCGCGTCGAGGTCGGCGCCCGCGGCGACGAGCACCGCCACGATCCCCTCCTCCCCCTTGAACAGCGCCCCGGCCACGGGAGTCTGGTCCCGTTCGTTGCGCAGGTCCACGTCGGCGCCGCGGTCGACGAGGGCGCGGACCACGGCCTCCTGGCCGTGGTAGGCGGCGAGCATCACCAGGGTGTTGCCCTGCTCGTCGCGGGTGTCCACGGGAAGGCCGTGGTCGAGGAACTCCAGCAGCTCCTCCGTGCGCCCCTCCCGGGCGAGGTCCATGGCCAGGGCGATGACCCGGCCCGTCTGCTCTGCGGAGAGTTCGTTCATGGGTTCCATGCTAGACATCCCCACCTGGCCGAACGCGCACACGCGGCCCCGGCGGGAACGGGGCGCGACCGGTCCGGGACCGTGTCGAGGCCGTGCCGGAGACGGGTCCGGGCCGCGCGGGGACGGCTGAGGACACGAATCGTCGCTCGGAAACCCCTGTGACGCAAGGGTTTCGTGGTTGCGGTGGTACCTACCGGGCCAGGACAATTGCAGCGCGACGCCCACTTCCCCGAAAGGACACCATGACCACCACTCCTCCCATCGACACGTCGGTCCCCCACTCCGCACGCGTGTGGAACTACTGGCTGGAGGGCAAGGACAACTACCCCGTCGACCGGGAGCTGGGCCAGCGGATCGCGCAGGCCTTCCCCGAGATCGTGGAGGTCGCCCGCGCCGACCGGCAGTTCCTCGTCCGGTCGGTCACGCACCTGGTGGAGGAGGAGGGCATCCGCCAGTTCCTGGACATCGGCACCGGCCTGCCCACCGCCAACAACACCCACGAGGCCGCCCAGGCCGCCGCACCCGAGTGCAAGGTCGTCTACGTCGACAACGACCCCCTGGTGCTGACCCACGCCCGCGCCCTGCTCACCAGCAGCCCCGAGGGATCGACCGAGTACGTCGACGCCGACCTGACCGACCCCGGCCCCCTCCTGGAGCAGGCCCGCCAGTACCTGGACTTCTCCCAGCCGATCGGGCTGACGTTCATGGGCACCCTGGGCCACTTCCCCGCGGACGAGAGCACCTACGCCCTGGCCCGCGCCTACGTGGACGCGCTGCCCTCGGGCAGCTTCCTGGCCCTGTGCGACAGCACGAGCACGAGCCCGCAGATCATCGAGGCGTCCAAGGCGTGGAACGAGGGCGCGAGCCAGCCCATCCACCTGCGCACCGTCGAGGAGGTCGAGCGCTTCTTCGACGGTCTGGAACTGTTGGAGCCCGGTGTGGTCTCCGCGTCCCTGTGGCGCCCGCTGCCCACCGACCTGGGCGCGCCCAAGGAGGTCGCCCAGTACGGCGGCGTGGCGCGCAAGCCCTAGCCGGAAGCGTGCAGGCAGGGTCGCCTGGCCGCCGGAACCCGAACCGGGGATCCGGGGTCCGGGCGGTCCCGCGCCCTGCGGGCGGCCTCCGGGCGGCCTCCCCCGGAAAGAACTTCGATCTCCCCCGATCAGGCCTGTGGACAACCCGATCCGGCCGCGTCGGCGCGCGCATACTCAAGGCATGCTCTCCTCACACGCCCACGCCCTGCTGTCCGCCCTCCTCGACGACCTGCCCGGCACGAAGCACCTCCTGACCCTGCACACCCGACGCGTACTGGTCACCTCCGTCGAACGCCGGGAGGAGGGCTTCGAGGTCGAACACCCGGCGGTGGTGGAGCGGTTGTGCGCCGCCGTCACCAGCGGCGGCCTCGCGGCGGTGGTGCTGCGCAGCCCCACCGACCGGATCTCCCACACGCTTCCCGACGGGGTCGCCGTCCCCGTCACGCTGGTGCGCGGCTGGACGGTCACCGACCGGACCCTGGTGCCCCTCGACGAGGCGCGGATGTTCGACGCCCACTGCACCGACTCCGCGTCGGGCGAGCCCGTCCCACCCGAACGGGGCGTGGTGTACACGGACGCGCCCGCGGTCGACCTCACCCTCTTCCACGGCACGTGAGGGTTCCCGGCGCCGCGCGGTGCGAAGCCGGGAACCCTCACGTGCCGTCCTGGGTGGGGGGGGGGGGGGGGGGGGGGGGGGGGGGGGGGGGGGGGGGGGGGGGGGGGGGGGGGGGGGGGGGGGGGGG